>JABMNN010000082.1 GCA_013204545.1 Chloroflexota bacterium
CACCGCCTGGTCCACCAGGTCCGCGTCCACCGCCTGGTCCACCAGGTCCGCGTCCACCGCCTGGTCCACCAGGTCCGCGACCACCACCTGGTCCACCGGGTCCGCGACCACCAGCGTTACCGCCCCCTTGAGAGCCTCCGCCGCGCGTATCGTTCTGAGACGTGGTCATTTAGAAGCTAAGTCCTTCTGAGCGGGCTGCATCGGCAAGTGCCTTAACCCGACCGTGATATTTATATCCACCGCGGTCAAACACAACCTTGGTGACTCCTGCCGCAAGTGCCTTTTTGGCAACTGCAGCGCCAACAGCCTTTGCGACGTCTGTTTTGGCGTCGCTCAACTTGAGTTCGACTGAACCTGCCGCAGCTAAAGTACGACCTTGATCGTCGTCAATTACTTGCGCATAGATGTGGTTATTACTTCGGAAAACAGCGAGCCGAGGGCGGAGCGCGATTCCGCGCACAGTTTTACGAACACGTCTGTGTCGTACCCACCGTTTTCGAGTATCGAATTTTCTGCTACCCATGTTTACTTACCAGCTCCAGCCGTCTTACCAGCTTTACGCCGGATGACTTCATCAGAGTACTTAATGCCTTTTCCCGTATATGGGTTTGGCTTGCGAACTTTACGTATTTGAGCAGCCTGCTCGCCGACATCTTCTTTACTTGGACCAGTAATGTTGATGAATGTTGTTCCATCT
Organism: Chloroflexota bacterium; assembly: GCA_013204545.1. Lineage (GTDB taxonomy): Bacteria > Chloroflexota > Dehalococcoidia > Lucifugimonadales > Lucifugimonadaceae > Lucifugimonas. Next base: position 698 of record JABMNN010000082.1, read on the forward strand.
GCGACGAGATTATTGTCGCCAATTGGTGTGACTGGAACTATGTGTGAGTAACCTGCGTTGATTTCGAGCCCTTTACCTTTTTGCTGCACCCGGTAACCAGTACCGATCAGTTCCAGCCGCTTGGTAAAGCCTTCTGCACAACCGATGACCATATTATTCAACAGGCTTCGGGTGAGACCATGCAATGCGCGCTGAGCTGGCTGATCATTCGGACGAGCGACAGTGATTAGCCCGTCGTTCAATTCAATTTTCATCGTAGCCGGCAGGGTTCGCGTTTGCTGCCCTGCCTTGCCTTTAACCGACACAGTAGTGCCATCGATAGTTACATCGACGCCGCCTGGCACGGTTATGGGGGCTTTACCTATTCGAGACACTTTAGATCTTCTCTCGTAAATTCGTTAATTCTGGTACAGAAGTTGCCAGAGTTGACTGTTTCGCCGTTCTACCAGATGTAGAAAAGCAGTTCTCCACCGACACCTTGGCGACGTGCCTGCTGACCCGTCATTACCCCTTTAGATGTTGACATGAATGCCACACCGAGGCCGCCAAAGTACCGTGGCACTTCGTTTTTGCCTACGTAAACCCTTAGACCAGGCTTACTCACGCGTTTAAGCCCCTGAATTACAGGAGTTTTGTCTTCGTAGTAGCGAAGTTGAACCTCGATTTTTTTCTCGGTTGATTCTACGTCGCTTGCCGCATAACTTGAGATAAACCCTTCTTCAGCGATGAGCTTCAATAAAGAAGACTTCATCCGCGAAGCAGGGAGTTCAAGTGATTCATGTCGAACCTGAACCGCATTACGGATTCGGGTGAGCATATCGGCGATTGGATCTGTTACTGGCACCTTGTTAGATTCTCTCGGTAGTTAGCGGCGATTACAAGCTTCCCTTGCGGATTCCAGGCAGTTCGCCTTTCAATGCAAGATCGCGGAAGGTGATTCGTGATAGGCCAAAGAAACGCATGTAACCACGTGGTCGGCCTGTTACAGCACAGCGGTTGCGCAAACGGACTGCTGCTGAACCACGAGGCAGCTTCGCCATTTCTTGGCGTGCTGAGAATCGTTCTTCGGCAGTTCGTTTAATGTCGACCGAAATCATGCGAAGCTCTTTACGAACTTCCGCATTGGCGTCGACCAGTTTCTGGCGGCGCTTTTCTCTTTCAATCATCGACTTTTTAGCCAATACAAATATCTCCAGGGAGTGTTAGACAGCCCGAGCGGGTTCTTCGACGTGCTCAAATGGCATGCCGAGTAGTTCGAGGAGGCGTCGCCCCTCTTCATCTGTGCGAGCTGTAGTGACAAAGGTCAACTGCAGTCCGCGCATTCGATCGATCTCATTGTAGTCAATCTCAGGAAAAGTAGACTGATCCCGCATTCCCAGAGAGTAATTACCTCGACCATCGAATGCTTTTCGGCTGATTCCTCGGAAGTCACGTACACGGGGCAACGTGATATTCACAAGACGATCATAGAATTGCCACATTCGGCTTCCCCTCAGTGTGACAGAGGATCCGATAACCGAACCCTCTCTCAGTTTGAAGTTTGCGATCGAAACTTTCGCCCGGTTTTCAGTCGGCTTTTGGCCGGTGATCTTCTGAAGATCGCCTACCGCAGCGCCCACCGCCGAGTTGCTAGTAAGAGCTTCACCGAGACCGATGTTTAGCACAATCTTGGCGAGTTGAGGAACCTGCATCGAGTTTTTGTAGCCAAATTCGCGTTTTAGTACATCTACCACATCATCGCGGTAGATCTGCTTCATGCGCGGTACATCAGCCACAGCTGCCACAGTCTTAGCTTTTGCCTTAGGAGCTGAAACAGCTTTGGGCTTAGCGTCGACAACGGCTGCAGTAGCGGTTGCTTTTTTAGCAGCTAGTTTTTTAGCAGCGGGCTTCTTAGCTGTAGCTTTGGCTGTCGGCTTTTTAGCCGTTACCTTTTTAGCTGCAGGTTTAGTAGCTTTTACCTCTACTGTTTTTTCTTCTTTGTTACTGTCAGGAGCGTTTGCCACTCTTGACCACCCTAACTTTCGTCCCGTCTTCGAGGACCTTCTGACCCGTTCGACCGGCTGCGCCAGTCTCTGGATCGATGAGCATTACATTAGAAAGTGAGATTGCAGCCTCACCTTGGACTAACCCGGTCTGGGCGATTCCTGGTTGAGCCTTCACATGGCGAGTAACCATGTTCACACCCGTGACCATGACTCGGTTCTCTGTTTTGAGAACTTTAATCACAGAACCGCGCTTGCCTTTGTCTTTTCCTGAAATGACGAGTACCTCGTCATCCTTTTTTATTCGTGTCTGGCTCATCGGTTACAGAACCTCTGGGGCCAGCGACACGATACGCATGAACTTTTTGTCTCGCAGTTCACGTGCTACCGGGCCAAATATTCGAGTGCCACGCGGGTTCTGATCGTCGCCGATAATCACACACGCATTGTCGTCGAATCGGATATATGAGCCATCGCGTCTTCTTACTTCTTTCGAAGTTCGAACTACGACAGCTTTAACTACTTGGTGCATCTTGACTGTGCCACCGGGCTGAGCATCTTTTACAGTGCAGGCGATCACGTCACCAAGACTGGCATAACGACGCATGCCTCCACCATAAATGTTGATACAAAGCACCTCTCGAGCACCCGAGTTGTCGGCGACTTTCAGCCGTGTTTCTCGCTGAATCATCTTTAGCCCTCCGACCCTTCTGCGCCCGTAAGCGCAGCTTCACTAACAATCTCGGAAGGTTGGAATTCAGCAACATCCACTTTGTCGAGGATATTCACCAAGCGCCATCGCTTCGTTTTCGAAATTGGGCGGCTTTCCTCGATCAGTACTCTGTCACCGACAGTTGCAACGTTCTGTTCGTCGTGAACAACGAACTTCGTCAACTTTCGGCGAGCCTTCTTGTAAATGCGGTCACGCTGTAACCAAGAGACACCAACTACAACGCTCTTGTCGTTCTTGTCTTTCAGAACAGTGCCGGTTTGCTGTTTGCGCGCCAACCTATTCTCCCTCTGCCGATATAGCAGTATTTAAAGTTTTCATATTTGCAATAATCGAGCGTTCTCGAAGCACAGTGTGGATGCGTGCGATCGTCTTCCGGGTGCTCCCGAGTTCGTTAGTGTTCGTCAACTGCATCGTCGCCTTTCGGAACCTAAGATTCATCAAGGCGCGCTCCTGATCCCCAAGCTCTTTACCGAGCTCGGCATCATTCAGTTCTCTTACATCGCTAATTCGCATCGTTTTTCAGTTCCTGCCTGATGACTCTCACTTGATGTGAGCAGTATCAGGCACCCTTATATTTCGTCGTGCCGAGTAACAATCCTGGTCGGGATACTCAGCTTATGGGCTGCTCGTCGAAGAGCTTCACGCGCTGATTCTTCCGGCACATCGGCCATTTCGTAGAGCATTCGCCCACGTCTTACAACCGCTACCCAGTGATCTACTGCACCTTTACCACCACCCATGCGGGTTTCAGCAGGTCGTGAACTAACAGGCTTATCTGGGAACAATCGCACCCAAACCTGTCCGCCACGTTTTACATAACCAGTAATCGCACGTCGGGCAGCTTCAATCTCTCGAGCTGTGACCCAACCTGGCTCCTCAGCTTTTAGACCATATTCTCCGAAGGCCAGTGTCGAACCCTTAGTGCGAATGCCATTCATTCGACCTCGGTGTTCTTTTCTATATTTTGACCGCTTTGGCTGAAGCATTGTTACTTACTATCTCCGGGATTTTTTGGCTCCGGTGAAGAAGCTTTACTTCCGCCGCTTGACGACTTGCCATTATCTTGGCTCTGTTGAACAGCACCGAGTGAGAGACGAGCCATCGAGCGAGCTCGAAGGTTTTCAGCTGACGGAATCAAGTCGCCTGTGTATATCCAAACCTTGATACCGACGACACCAAAAGTCGTTTTTGCCTCGGACACTGCGAAGTCGATCTGCGCGCGCAAGGTGTGAAGCGGCGTTCGACCTTCCTTCTGCTTATCGGTTCGAGCAATATCTGCTCCGCCGAGCCGTCCAGAGACCACAACCTTGATACCAAGTGCACCAGATTGCATTGTGCGTTGTATCGCCATTCGGACCGCTCGTCGGTATGCGACACGGCGTTCGAGTTGCTCTGCAATTGACTGCCCGACAAGTGTGGCATCAAGTTCAGGCTGACGAATCTCTTGAATATTCAGGCGTGCGCGCTTCTCAGTAAGTTTTTCAAGATCACTGCGAAGTTCATCAACTCGCGTACCGCCACGGCCAATAATAATACCCGGACGAGCAGTATTGATCGTTACGACCAAATCCTGTGCTCCGCGCTCAATTTCCACACGGGATATCGCACCAGACTCTGCATATCGTCCGCCGATCAGGCCGCGAATCTTTTGGTCCTCCTCAGTAAGACGTCGGTAGTCCGATGCCTTACTTGCGAACCAATGTGCATGCCAATCATGAACGCCGCCGAGTCGGAACCCGATCGGGTGTGTCTTTTGACCCATATCTAAACTCTTACCTCGTCGACTTCGATCGTAATGTGGGAAGTCGGACGGTCAAATGCACCGACACGACCTCTAGCCTTGGGCCTGAATCGTCGAACCCAAGTTGCTTTGTCAGCGGTGATGCGAACAATCTTCAATCCATCTCGTGATTGAAGGTCGTTGTTCTCAGCGTTGGCAGTCGCTGCCTTGAGAATTTTCAGGATTTCAGCAGCAGCAGGGCTGGTCATGAATCGAAGCATTGGTACTGCATCGCTAACCATCTTGCCACGTATCTGATCCATCACAAGCCGAAGCTTGTAATCAGAAATACCTACGTTTTTTGTTCTTGCTATCGCCATAACTACTTCGTTGTCCTATCGGACCTGCCGACGTGACCACGGAAGGTACGAGTAGGTGCAAATTCACCTAGCCGGTGCCCAACCATGTTTTCACTAATGAGTACTGGTATGAATCGACGACCGTCGTGAACAGCAATCGTCAGACCAACCATTTCAGGCATGATCATTGAGGCGCGTGCCCAAGTTCGGATCACATTTCGTGAACCAGCAGCCTGGATATTAGCTACCTTTTTCATCAGTTTTGGGTCTACGTATGGACCTTTTTTGATTGACCGTGACATCTATTATTAGTCTCGACTGCCAAAAACCTTGCGGTTTTTAGCGGTCATACCTCCGCCTCAAGATAAATTTATTCGTTCTCTTGTTTCGGCGCGTGCGCTTACCAAGAGCTGGTTTACCCCAAGGAGTCTTAGGACCAGGCATTCCGATACCGTTACGCGCCTCACCACCACCGTGTGGGTGAGCTCGAGGGCTCATCGCTGAACCACGAACAGTTGGACGGAAACCGCGATGGCGGTTCCGGCCAGCTTTACCTAATTTTTCGTTCTTGTGGTCCAAGTTAGAAACCTGACCCACAGTTGCCAAACAATTGCTCAGCAGTCGTCGCATTTCACCCGATGGAAGTCGGATAAGTGTGTAACCCGATTCGTGGGCCATGACTTGAGCCACCGCACCGGCGCTCTTTGCCATCTGGCCACCCTTACCGGGTGTTACTTCAATGTTATGAACAAGCGTACCAGTCGGAAGTGTTCCAAGCGGACGTGCGTTACCTGTAGTTACAGGAACATCTGTTCCACTTGCAACGGTATCACCAACCGTCACGCCATTAGGCGCAACGATATAGCGTTTCATGCCATCTTCGAACAGTACAAGGGCGATTCGAGCCGTCCGATTTGGATCGTACTCAATCGACATGATCGTCGCTGAGCCAGATTTTTCGCGTTTAAAATCGACGAGTCGGTAACGGCGTTTATGTCCACCACCTCGGTGTCGAACTGTTATTCGCCCATTGTTATTTCGTCCACCAGATTTCTTCAGTGGAGCAAGCAAAGACTTTTCAGGTTTGCTCTTCGTAATATCTTTATAGTCATCAGCGACCGTATCGCGACGACCCGGAGACGTTGGTTTATATTCCTTAAGTCCCATCGTCTAGGCCCCCTCGAACAACTGAATGGTATCGCCAGCTTGCAGCGAAACGATAGCTTTCTTCCAGTCAGGCTGTTTCGACGGTCGTCGACCGTATCGCTTCATCTTGCCAGGCACCTTCAAAGTATTCACTTTGACCACCTTGACATTGAATGCCCATTCGACTGCTTTTGCGATGTCATGCTTGCTTGCGTGAGTTTCGACTTCAAATACATAGCGACCTTGATCGCTGAGAAGAGTGCTCTTCTCAGTAACAATCGGTCGTCGCAATACACTAGCTATGCTCATTATTCGTTGACTCCATCAGCGCCCCAGAGCGTATCTATAGTCTCAAGTGCTTCCTGCGTAATGATCAGGTTAGGAACACTTACGGTTTCCAACGGATTCATCAACGAAGCGGCCTGAATTTCAACACCTGGTATGTTGCTAGCTGACTTGACCACGTTGTGGTCAGTCGAGCCAATAACGATAAGTGTACGTCCTTTGAGTTCGAACGCTTTGACGATGTCACGAATAACGCTGCTCTTTGGTGTGTCCAACTTGAGCAAATCTAGAACAATAATGGCCTCATCTCTGACTTTCTCAGATAGAGCCACTCGAAGTGCCTGACGTCGCATTTTTTTAGGGAGGCGCTGTCGGTAACTTCTTGGGTGCGGTCCGTGAGCAACACCACCACCGACGCGAGTAGGAGATTTACGACTTCCCTGACGGGAGGTTCCTCCACCTTTTTGTGGTCGGAGTTTTCTCGTTGAGAAGCTTACTTCCCCACGTGTCTGAGTGTCCTGAGTACCACGTCGCTGGTTCGCCTGCTGAGCCACAATGACCTGATGCAGGAGAGCGTCGTTACTTTCAGCGCGCCAAACCTTATCGCTTACAGCGACAGATCCGACGACTTTTCCGTTGTTGTCTTTTACTTGCAGATCCATTACTTGCTCTGCCTCTCGATCCGAACAATCCCATTCTCAGCACCGGGAATGGAGCCACGAACTAGGACGATGTTTTTTTCGACATCAGCTGCTACGACCTTGAGGCCTTTTACCGTGATTCGGTCGACACCGTAGTGTCCACCCATTCGCGTTCCCGGCCATACTCGTCCTGGTGACGTTCCGGCACCGATAGAACCCGGTGAACGGTGTCGGTCGGACTGACCGTGAGTCTTAGGGCCACCGCTGAAGTTGTACCTACGTACGACACCAGCAAAACCCTTACCTTTGGAGGTTCCGATCACCTTGATCGATTCTCCAATTTCAAATATGTCGGCTTTCAATTCCTGTCCAACCTGGAACTCGTCCAGATTGTCCACGCTGAATTCTTGAAGATGGGAGAATTTTCCGCCTGAACGAGCCTGATGCCCGGCTTCAGCCTGATTCAACTTTTTCGCTCCAAGGAAGCCAAGCTGCACCGCTTCATAGCCGTCACGAGCGATTGTCTTCACCTGAGTGACGACACACGGCCCGACCTCGACTGCCGTGACTGACTCTGCAGTTCCGTTGTCGTGGTAGTAGGTTGTCATTCCGATCTTGCGACCGAGAAGTCCAATGATAGTCATTTTCGTTTACTTGCTTACCGTTTTACTATGTGGCTCTAGAGCTTGATAGCGATATCGACGCCAGCGGGGACGTTGAGTCGTGTTAGTGAATCGATCGTCTTCGAGCTTGGATCCAGGATATCAATGAGACGCTTGTGAACACGGAGCTCAAAGTACTCTCGGGAGTCTTTGTGAACGTGAGGCCCTCGAATCACTGTGAATCGGCGCTTTGCCGTTGGCAAAGGTACCGGCCCGGCTGTTTGGGCACCTGTACGCTCAGCAGTTTCCATAATCTGCTGAGCGTACAGG
>JABMNN010000083.1 GCA_013204545.1 Chloroflexota bacterium
ATCTGTACCCATTGCGGACTCCGAACTCGATGATAATTTGCCAGAGCCAGAGCCAGAGCCAGAGCCAGAGCCAGAGCCAGAGCCAGAGCCAGAGCCAGAGCCAGAGCGAAGCCACGAATTTTCAAATGTATCGCCTGAAGCATCGACTCTTGAAGGTGAGAGATCACTTGCCCGATCAGCTGTTAACGCTGGTTTTGTAATCACGCTCGCAACTGAGCTGCGCACGCCAATTGCGTCACTACGCGTTTCGTTTGATCTGCTAAAAGACCCGGAAGCGATAAGAAGTAGGCCTGAAGAATCAAAACGGCTAGTAGGAAACATCGAACGTAGTATCGCTCGACTCGAACGCCAAGCTTCGGATTTACTGGAAGTTGGTTACATTCACACCGGATCACTCTCACTAGTAAAGCAACCAATGAATATGAGTGTGCCAGTGTTGGCTGCGATCGACAGTTCCAGGACCGCGGCAGCGTTGAGGCATGTCGACATTGAGTTTGAAATGGAGCCAAAGCTTCCAGAGGTTGATGCGGACGGATTTAGACTGACTCAGATAATTACCCAGTTGCTGAGCAACGCGATCAAATTTTCTCCTGTTGGCGAGGCGGTACTGATATCGATCAAATCAGGTGCTGCAGAATCAGCTGGAAATTCCGGTGTAAATCGGAGTGAGAATTCCGAGGCCGAAATTGACTCGGTTATTGTTACAGTTAGAAATCTGGGCTTTGGAATTAGGGAATCGCATTTTGATCGCGTTTTCGAGCCTTTCTATCGAATTACTGGTGAGGGTGTAGAAGGCGGTGCGGGTGTTGGTTTGGGGCTGACGATTGTGAAAGGCTTGGTCGAGCTTCACTCGGGTAAGGTCTGGGTGCATAGTGTTCCCAAAGAATTTACAGAATTTGGGTTTTCAGTTCCGCTAACTTAGTGGCACGAACCACCAGAGGTATCTTGTATCCATGAAAGTCCTAGTTGTCGATGACGACCCGGATATTGTTGAAGCAGTAAGTATCTGCTTTGCACTCAGGTGGCCGGATGCAGAATTAGTTGATGCACCCGATGGTGCTACCGCGCTCTCGGCATTCGCTGCTGAAGACCCAGATGTGATTATTCTCGACCTTGGTTTGCCCGATATAAATGGGCTCGAAGTTTGCAGATCCATTCGGGAAACCTCTCAAGTTCCGATACTTATCCTGACCGCCCGTGGCGGTGAGCTGAATAAAGTTCGAGGGCTTGAGATGGGTGCTGATGATTACATCACGAAGCCGTTTAGTCATCTCGAGTTGCTGGCTCGAATCAAAGCGGTGGTGCGCCGGGCATCGGCACCTCCACCGGGTAGTGATGGTGAGGCATTCGTTCAGGGTAATTTTAGGTTCGATTTTGCTGCACACCGGGTTTTCTCAGGTGAGACAGCAATCCAGTTAACAAAAACCGAGTATGGGTTACTTTTCCATCTGACTAAAAACTATCCCAATGTGGTTTTGCACAAAACGTTGCTGGCAAAGGTTTGGGGTCGTGAGTACATCGACGAAACCGATTATTTGAAAGTTTATGTTCAGCGTATTCGTCGCAAGTTCGCGGAAGTCCAACCTGAATTGGATCCGATAGCGACGGAGCGTGGTATTGGTTACCGCCTAGCAGTTTCGAACGACTAGCGTCTTCAACTTTGGCGTGTCAACTTTCCGATACTCGTACTGAAGTATCAAGGTGATGATTTGCTACTTACGGCAGACTCGATGTTTACCTGTCTGTGACTTGTCGACACCAAGCTATGACTTACAGGTACTCATGAGTCATATAGGTTGTAGATGTCAACCTATATGAATTGCCGCCTGTTATCTGAATGACCACAAATCCCCCAAGTGAAAAACCTCGTGAAGATCGCCCGTCTGGCGAAACTCACGCTTGTTACAACTGTTTTGCAGATTTCATCTGGGCGCCGACCATCCATGACGGTGAGGAATTTTGCTGCTCTGGATGCGTAGAGGGTGGTCCATGTATTTGTACTTACGATGGACCGCCAAAATCCGTTGAGTACGGTATTTCTCCCACTGCGGTTGTTAGCGATGGCGAGTTAGAGCTTGAAGCCGACATCAAGATTGATCCGCGGCGAAAGATACTCTTGGAGGCAATTGAGGAACTCCCTGCCCAGCTCAGGAAAATAGCACGGCTGAGAGTTGTGAGCGAAGCCCCGATTGGAGAGATCGCACGGGATTCGGGCATGACACTTGAAGAAACGGAAAATACCCTCAAGAATTCTCAGGCGATTATTTGGCGAATGCTTGGGGAGGGATTCTCGATTGAGCACATTCCTGACCACACCCTTCCAGAACGAGCCGTTATTTCTAAATCTGCATCGCCGCGCCAACCGGAGCCGCTTTCAGAATCGGTTGCTGAGGATGCCAATACATTCGACCTTTCTGCGGCGATACGTGCTCCGCTTGAGGCACTTACCGCACCGTTACTCGGAATTCGAAGCGGTGCAGCCGAAACGGCGATTGCACAGAACACTATTCGAGAAGCGTTACGCGACGCATCGGCGATATTCAGGCTGGCATCTGAAAGGCTGGGAGAGGATCCGAATGAGCATCCGCTTCACAGGCTCCTTGCCGATGAATCAGCTGATGAAATCAGGATTATCGCTGATGGCCTTACCGAGCCAGCTATGTATCTGGTAGCACTTGATGGGCTTAGTTCTGTTCGATGGGCACGAGTCGAATCAAAAGAAGAGCATCGAACAATATTTGCCGTTGAAGCTGCGTCATCAGGTGCTTTGGTCCGTGACGTCATGGGGCTGGCGAGCCCGTTCAGACCAATACGACTCGTCGTTAGAGATACAGAGATCGAAATTACTCTTCCGGCAGAGGCATCGAATGGCGTGCCTGTCGCCGCGGTGTCGCCACAGTTCAGAACTCAACCAGTTTTTGAACTCGGAGCCGATGCTTTCTTCGGTGCTCGACACTTCGTAACAATGGGTGGAATTCAAGGTCCTCCACATCACCATTCGTTCCGAGTCGAAGCCCTTATGGAAACCTCTGCCCAAGACAGCGATGGAGTTGTATTGGGATTTGGCGATGCTAAAAAACTGATTGAAAGTATCGTGCTTGACTACAACGAATCGCTACTTAATACCGTTGAACCGTTCACTAGAATTCAACCTACTTCGGAGAATATCGCCAAGGTGATATTTGATCGGTTGAAAGTGCAATTGACTACAAACGATATTCGACTGAAGCAAGTAAGAGTATGGGAGAGTCCTACGAACTCGGCTTCGTATTCCGATGCAGTCCTGGCAATCTAGATACACATATACGGTCGCGATTTTAATTATCGTGGTTGTGACACTCGCACTGTATGCAGAGGTCGTTTTTCCTCGCGATCCAAACGTCATTTACCCTTGGTCGTCAGACACTTGGGGGCATCTGGTTAAGGCCGTATACCTGCGCGAGCAGATTTCTGAGGGTATTTGGTACCCAGACTTGTTCCCTGAGTGGTACAGCGGGCAGCAAATGCTTCGTTACTTTCCGCCGATAACGTACTACTCGTTGGTGGGGTTGAGTGAATTCACCGGCAACATTTACATGGCAGGTAATTATCTGCTGTTTATTACGGCGGTTATCGGCGGTGTATCGGTACTGCTTTTTGCACCACGTATCGGGCTTGGGTGGGCGACCGTTGGGGGGATTTTCTTTGTCATATTCCCGGATAACGTACGAGTCGCATTCGCCGAAGGAAATCTGCCAAGAATCATTTCAACCGCCCTGCTTCCTGCTGCCTTTTTTTCCTAGTTAATCTCTTGGAAAATAACGGTCGGAAGCGCGATTTCGCTGGTTTGGTCGCAATGGTTGGATTGATCGTGTTATCGCACGCGATGATGGCAGGAATTTTCCTACTGGGATTCGGTATGTACGCGGTGTCGTACTGGCTGATTGGAAGGGGTCCGTTGCGATCAGCTTCGATTGGTGCCGCGGCTTTGACGACCGGATTGTTTGTCAGTGCGTGGTGGATGTTTCCATCGCTTACGGGCGGTATTACTGAACTTGACAATGCCGCTGCCAGTGAAGCGATTGCTCAATTTCCGATATCGGTGATGCTTAACCCCGGATTGCGGGTGACCAACTACGAAATATTTTATGTAGGGCTTTCTGTTGTTATTGCCACACTAATATCTTGGCCCGTGTGGAGCCGTCTCGATCCTTGGGTCAAATCGATGGTTCCTGTGACGATTATTATGACGTTGATCGGATCGACTTTGATCGTCGAGTTATGGCGCGCTCTTCCTGCCCATCAGCTTTTCTGGCCACTTCGTTTTATGAGCTTTGCCAGCCTTTTGCTAATTCTCAACAGCCTTATTGTTGCTAGCAAGATGTTCCAGGTTTCTATATCTCCAAATTTGCGATGGATGAGATTCACCGCCATTGCTATACCTTTGCTTATGCTTGCGGATTTCCAGCCATCGACTGCTTTGATCAGAACTCGTGAAATTCCTGATGATGTAGCGTCGGTATCGGCTAAATTGAAAGAACTTGACGGGTGGAGAGTTGCGACTGCTGACCTTTCAAGATTAGGTTCGGCACCGGCGATGCTGTTCACCACAGAAGGCGAACGCGAACAGATATTCGGCTGGGCGTTTCAGGGCTCGATTACTGCTCCGTTGCTCGCCAGATTGAATCAGAGCATGGATCAAGGGCACCTCGGATACACGATCAGCCGGTTGGAACGATTGGGCGCTGACGACGTCGTTTATCTGCCTCAGCCGGACATAGATACGAAATTTCGACCTGAGCTCGAAAAAGACGGATTCGATATAGTCCATACATCAGGCAGGCTCACGTTATTTCACAAAGATGGTGCACCTCGCGCCGTAGTCATCCCTTTGAAAGTATTTGGGATAGGTACTGCTGCGAACAACGTTTCTTTTCTGTTTCCGGAAGTGACGATAGGAACGTCAGAAAACATTGAGGATTACGATCCAGAGTTTCTCGATCAATTCGATGTGATAGTTCTATCGAGATTTACGTTTGATAATCGTGGTCGAGCCGAAAAGATTGTTAGGGACTTAGCTGAACGAGGGAAACGAGTCGTTATTGATTTGACTTCGGCACCACTCGATACGCTTTCTCGTGAACCAAAATTCCTTGATGTATATGGCGAACCCGTACTCCAGATCAGTCAGGCTCGAACTGTGATCGACGGTGTAGTTAGTCCGTTATTGCCGTTTACTGATGAGTTCGGTACCTGGAGATCGGTGACACCTCAAGGAGCGGACGAAGTCCTGATTCCGTTCGAGTACATCGCTGGTGAAGCAGTGGCACTTTCGCGGAATATTTACGGTGATGGTGATGTGATATTCGTTGGATTGAATTTAATGTTCCACGCTGCCATCACGGACGATCCTCTGGCTATCAGGATTCTCGAGTCCGTTCTTGGGATCGACGCGTGGCAGCCTTCGGGTGATCTGACAATACCGCTTGATAACTATGTTGCGAGCGAATCAGGTTGGCGGTTTGATATCACGATTCCGGAGGAGCAGTGGGTTCTGCTACCGATGGGCCTTCACTCTGGTACCAGCGTTGAGGCGAATGGAGAGACGGTTGAAGTAATTGGTGTTGAATCTCTCATACTTGCGAAGCTGCCTGCTGGCACAAGTTCAATTCACATTAAATCCGACCAAACCGCCATTTATACGATTGGTCGAGTGACAACCGTGATCGGTGTCCTCGCGGCGTTGTACTACCTCACAAGTGGAAGGCGAGCAGAGTTAATCGGATGGATTCGAGAGAGACGGAAACCTAAGAAAGACCTCTCACTCAACAAAACTTTTACTGGTGGAGCGGACTCATGATGTCAGCTCGAATCGTAGTAAATGGGGGATTGGTTAGCGTCAGTGTGTCGGCAGATGTTCACCATAATGAGACACTGCTCATACTCTGGGGTGACTCACAGGATGGCAGAATAGACTTATCTGGAGTTAATTTGTGATGCCGCGTATGTTGCCAACAAGAGCAAGAGCAGGTGTGCCAATTATCTTGGCGGTACTAATCGCTGGGATTTTTGCCGCGCTGATCGTATTGACCGTGAGAGCTGTCACTTCCCATGCTACTGATGATTTCGAATCTGGTGATTTGGCGGGCGGTGGCGGTTGGGACGATGGTTCTTGGGCGACTTCCGGAAGTGTTGAAGCACGAACCAAAGATGGCCCTATTCAAGGTGCGTGGCACGTTCGTATCCGCAATGACGGATCAATGTCACGCTCTCTTGACGTTACTGGTGAAATAAATCCGGTTTCTCTTTCATTTTGGTTGAAAGCAGATGGATTTGAGGCAGGCGACACCGCATTCGTCAGGGTTACACCGAATGGCGGATCACCAGTTGTATTACAAACATGGTCTGACGGCGATGACACCAATTCATACGCGCAATATACATACGATCTTGATGTGGCGGGCGTAACCCCAACGACTTTCCTCACTGTTGAATTTGTAATGAACGGCAATAAGAACGACGATAAGATTTTCGTGGACGACGTTCAGATATTTGCGACTCCTTCGCCAACGGCAACTCCAACCGCGACTTTGCCCCCAACGGAAACACCGACTCCGACTATTACTCCGACAGAGACGCCAGTTCCTACCGCAACATTAGTTCCAACGGCAACTCCGACTCCGCTTCCAACCGAGACTCCAACCCCTGAGCCGACTGCGACCCCAGTTCCAGTTGAGACGCCGACACCTAGCCCTACACCTACAGTAGGGCCTGGCACGCCCACTCCAACTGCGATACCCCCAACCCCAACGCCGACCCCGACGGTTGCACCGACTGAAACTCCAACACCGTTGCCAACTTCCACGCCAACGCCAGTCCCTACGGCGACTGTGGTTCCAACGTCCACGCCAGCACCAGTTCCAACTGTTACTCCGACGCCGACATCGGTGCCGACCGTGATTCCGACTCCGACGAACACTCCGGTCGCTACCCCTCCAGCAGGAGTGATCACTATTGATGGGTCTTTCAGCGACTGGGGCGGACAAGCATTCTTAACTGATCCATACGATGATCAGGTTGGAGATTCCAAAGGCGATCTTCATGAGTTGTACTGGGCGAACAACCTGAACGAAGAAGTCAATTACCACATGGTCAAACGCCACACACAAGATGGTGATCCGTTTGATGGAACTAACGAACAAGACGAAGACGGAAAGTTTTTCCTATTCGTCGACACTAACAACAACGGGATCTTCACCGATTCAGGCGATCGTACGGTTGAGATTAAGTATGAGCCAGACAATGGCGGTCGAGTGAAAGTTAGAGTGCGCCAAGGTGCCTCCGATGCCGTGATAAGTGATAGCGGGTGGAATGATTGGGGTGAGACTGAGGGCGAAGGAGGATTACGTCTTGAATTTGCTCTCGATTGGAACGATCTCGGAATCGCTCTTGGTGACGTGATTCGGATGTATTTGGTGAGTTACGAAGGAAGAAATCACGATATTGAGGATCGTTTGCCAGACAGTGGAGACGTTCAGTGGTCGCCGGCTTCGATCTTCGGTCCCGTACTGCTGGCGATCGTCACAGGATTCGGCATATTTGTCATCTGGTGGTTCCGCGGAAGGCGTACATGGACATCTGGCTGATCGGTGTTCTGATTGTTGTCTGGGCCTTGGTGGTTGCCTTCTTCAGGTTGAACCGCATTTGGTTGCCGTACTACATAATCGGCTCGGTAGGGCTTGCGTTCATCATCATCTTCGTTGGCCGAGCGACTGGCCTTGAGGCGGCTCTTCAAATTGGAGTAGCTGCAGGGGTTCACGCATTGTCTATTGCGTTGGGTCTGCCAACCGAGATATTTCAATCCGCCCCTGGTTCGATTCTAATACTCGTAATTTCACAAGACATTGGGTGGACGATGCTTCAAGTGACGATCGAGTCATCTGGTCTGCTTGAAACCGGTGTGATTGCCGGAATGTTGCTCTTCTACCCTGGCTGGAACGGGCGAAAGCGAATCTGGTTCACGTTTGCCGCTGTTGTACTAACCTATTTGTCGAATGTGATTCGGTTGATGGTGATCGTGATCACGTTGCACTATATGGGTAAATCGTCGTTATTGATATCGCACACGATTATCGGCAGAGCGGTTTTCTTTGCTTTGGTAGTAGCGATTTACTGGTTCTTGATGACCCGTCCAACATTGCGAACTGTCAAACACAAGATTGACAATGAACTGATGAAATCATGACAGATGAACTAGTTGGATTCGTCCTCTTTTGGGGTGTGTGGTTGTTTGTGCCGATGCTGATTGATGGTACGACAGCAGTCGCTTACTTCATCGGAGGGTATAGATCACGGCCGAGCACACGTGTAGAGGCACGATTGAAGCCTCTTGATCGCTACCCACGCGTGTCGATTTTGATTCCAGCCTACAACGCGTCCAAAGTCCTCCCGTTCTGTCTCGAGTCTTTGCGAAAGCAGACTTATCCTCATCGTGAGATGGAGGTGTTGATCATCGACAACCAGTCGACCGATGACACACGGGCAGTGATCGCCGGGCAGCAGTCGATCCGCTTTGCTGGAAGCCTTAACTGGATATCGTTACCATATAAAGGCAAACCGGGTGCGCTAAACGCTGGTATTCATCGTGTGGGCGGCGAAATTATCATCAATATTGATGCTGACACTGTGCTCCATCCCGATTCAATTCTCGAAATGGTCAGAGCATTTGATCAGAACCCAAAGGTTGCTGGTGCAACGGGATCTATTGAAGTGCTTCCTGCCGATATCGACCCGCGGACTGGCAAGCGCATCGAAATTCACCCGTTCAGATATTTGGTGGCAGAAGCTGAATTTCTTGAGTACTACGCTGGATTCCGAATCGGAAGGCAGTACCAGAGCCAAACTCAGAGCCTATTCACGCTTGCTGGTGCATTTTCAGCGTTCAGGCGAGATGTGTTGCTGAAGACATTTTTGTATGACGAGCGCACGGTGTCAGAGGACACCGACCTGACGTTCTTTATTGCTCGGCAGTTCCCCGAGAAAGTCGTAGTCGCTGTTGCTCCAGCAATTGCTTACGTTCACCCAACTGAGTCGATGAAGGCGATGTACGCTCAACGCCTGCGCTGGCAGCGCGGACAACTTGAAGTCGCTTCTCAGTATCCAGATTTTGAGAGGCACCCGTTCAGGTTAAGAGGCTTAGCAATTTCAAAATCGTTACTGATCGACCATACGCTGGCGTTCCCGAGAGTGGTTTGGACATTCTTGCTGCCGATGATGTACTTCGTTGGATTTCCGTTGACGCTTGTCGTTAGCGCCACGTTATCGATGTACCTGATCTACATGGTTGTTGAAGGACTCTATTTAGTGGTCGCGTATGTCGTCGCTGAAGGCTCCGCAAAAGCGAGAATTCGTCGACATTGGTGGATGTTTCTCTTCATGCCTGCATACCGCTGGACGATATTCTGGTTCAGGTTCGGCGGGTTCTTGGCTGTGATGATGGAAAACAAAGAGTGGAGAGCGAGTGATCCAATCACAGAAACTAAGCAAGGAATTCAGAGAGTCTCAACGCTCACTCTGACATTCCTGACGCAGTCGTTCTTGCCTAGGCTTGCTGCCATTGTTGGTGGTGTTCTACGCACTAAGTAAATGAGTTATGCAAATAGCAACTCATCGGCTCATCAAGCTAATTTTTATGGCTAGCACATCTCAGCACACAACAGAAACCCAAGTAACTGGGAGCCAACTTACGAATGTTTTTCGGAGATTAGCGCGTCTCGATTGGCGGCCGTACACGCTGATTGCAGCACTTCAGATCGTTACTGCTTTCGTATTCCTTGTAAATTCGGGGTCAGGGGTATCGTCATGGTTCGATAAATTCCCGCTGGACGATGGCTGGATTCACATGGTCTATGCCAGAAGTTTCGCCGAGAACGCGCAGCTCTGGTACAACCCGGGAGTTCCAGAGTCGGGAATGACTAGCCCATTATGGGCGATTGTAGTGGGTTCTACATGGGCAATTATTGGCATGCTCGGGCTTGGGATTGTCGCTACGGCAAAATTGCTCGGGGTTATCTTCGCGATATTGGCGGGATGGCTCACGATGCGAATCGTGTGGAAGCTTTCACGGCAACGCCGATTGGGAGTATTCGCAGGTGTACTAGTAGCAGTTGAACCCAGCTATGCATTTGCCGCCGTGTCCGGGATGGAAGTCCAGCTATTCAGCATAGTTTCACTTGCTGCAATGTGGATGTTCTTACAAGGTCGATTGAGAACGACAGGTGTCTTGTTTGCTCTGATGATTCTCGCTCGACCCGAGGGCTACATAATTTTCGGAATTGCAGTTGTGACGGCGGTCGCACGTCGAATGTGGCAAAGAGATCGACTTGAGCTAGTCAATAATGAAGATATTCGTGAATTAGTAGCTCTGATTGGCCCTACGTTGTTACTGGGTGGAGCATGGGCCGTTTACAACTACACAATAAACGGAACACCGTGGCCAAATACGTATCTTGCGAAGCACCAAGAGATGGGCGTACTGCCACTCGGTAACATATTCAATGTTTTGCAGGGATACTTCCATCATCTTTCCTTCTTCTCTGGAGTCGCTTTTCCTGTGACCATGCTTGCCGTACTGATTGGTGCGGTATGGATTCTTAGAACTTATTCGTTTGCCGGTGCTCCGTTAGTTTTTCTGCCAGTAGGTATGACCTACGCTGTTGGTTCGGCATTTCCGTTGACCGAAAATACATGGAACTTCTTTACCCGTCGTTATCTTGACGCGATTATCCCGATTCTAGTGATATTGATGATTCTAGGATTCTTGAGGATATGGCAGAAGTTTCATCAATGGAGAGAGACCCGCGCCCCGATCGATCAACGGGAAGCACATATATTCAATTTCGGGTTGAATATTGTTTTTGTTGCCGCAGTGATACTCCCATTCCTTGCTTTGCCTAGCGATTTGCAGCGTCTCTCCGACGACTATTCATGGAACTCAAAAAATGTCCACGATATTGACGTCGGCATGGCTCTATGGATCGATGAAAATCTTCCCGAGGATGCACGGATCGGTGTCGGTGATGCTGGCGCAATGCGCTTTTTCGGCAATCGCTATACATACGATCTGGTTGGCCTGAACACGGCGAGCGCTATAGGGCGTCCGCCGCTAGAGTATGCCGAAGAGAATAAACTCGACTATCTCTTCGTATTTAGATCGATTTATTTTGATAGCTGGGAATTCGCCGACCCTGTTTACACGATTGAGGTCGACCGGAACACCATTTTAGGTGGTTCTCAGATGCGTGCCTACGCGGCGGACTACGAGAAAGTTAATGAGTTCGTCGACTCAACTGCTGCAGTCGATACTGAGCTTCTGAAGCGACAGATATCGGTAATTGACATCCTCGATACGGGAAATGGGGTTGCTATTCCTGCGTACTCGGAAGCAGCCCACGCATACAAACTTAAGGGTGCGGGCGGGGTAGTCGAACGCACGTTTCGGACTGTTCTATCAGGAGTTATCAAAGATGAAGCTACGACCTTTGCTACCTCAGAGCAATTTACTGCCAACTCAGTTCCTGGAGAGTTGTTGATAGTTGCCAAAAGATACGACGCGGCACTGCGAGGAACATTGAAGGTATTCGCTGATGACGTTGAAGTTGGCGAGTGGGAACTTTCAGATAAAGAGTTCTTCTTTGGGGTTGATTCGTTCGACATTCCTGGCTCGTATATCACCTCGAACAAGACTGTTCTTCGCTTCGATGTTGTTCCGTTTCCGGGCCACACAACTGGCAATAGCTTTATGTGGTGGATTTTTGTTGAGAACTCAGTTGCCGAAGAATCTGGCATTGACGTGATAGAAGCAAGCGATTCCAGCAAAAATACGAACGAAGTTCCTTAGGAAGAGCGAGATAAGCCATTTCAACTGAATCTTCAAGTGTAACGACTGCCGAATCCACGCTGAAACGGGCGACATGCCCGCAGTGCGATGCTGTATTCAAATCTCCACAGGGTTTGGCCGGACATTTGAGATTCAGGCACAGTAATGCCGAATGGTCGGATGCGGTTGATCGAGCGAAGGCGCAGCGTATAGACACGCTAACTTCTTTCGCTGAAACGCCGGGTCTGCCTCAACCGACTCAGCTTCTGATCGCAAAGCTTCATCGGAAATACACAGAAGGCAAGAAGGTCGATCCTCCTACCGACTGCGTTCTTTGTGGTGCTATTTGTAAAACTCCTCAGGGTCTATCTGGGCATATGCGCTATCGACACGGATTCGGAGCCCAGAAGGCTGATCCACGTTCGACTACCGAACTGGTGCGCTATGTCCGGTCGAACGAGATGCCAGAAGTAGTACAGGAAGCAATATGGGAAAAGGTCCTTAGACTCGAAGGATTCCGCTGGTAGCTGTTAGGCAGCATTGTCGAGAATACGATCGTCCGCAAGTATTGCCCACACGATCGAGGCAGCGTAGATGCCACGCATGTTGGACGGACCGCTCTGTGGCCATTGCCTGAGGGCCTTTTTGAACTGACTACGAGGGATTCTGGCGCCACTTTCGACGACCGTCATGTATCCAGTATCGACCTCATAGGTGAAATCCTGACCTCGTTTGGTCGCTATCGGCTTACCTGCGCTCTCTTCTATTCGCCACCAAAGATCATCGAAGGCTGAACTGGGGTCGATTGTCGAAGATGTTGACGAAAGCGCTGTGCGTCGTTCTGCGGTTATCTGACGCTGGTGGATTGTGGTCTGGTCTGCGGTGAATTCCACCAATTTATCTACATTACCAGCTTTGAAATCGTTTTCAATCACGTGTTGAATGAACCGATCTATGCTCATTCCGCGTTCGTGTGCCGCTCTAACTAGAGAACGATAGGATTTCTGGGATACATCGATGATTGGCATGGAGGTTTTTTTGACTTCGTTTTGTCAAGGACTACTCGTCCTATACTGAACCTTCTAGTCGCCCATACATACATATATTTATACATATATATAGTGTGGAACTATACGTACTCGCGTGTGAGGCGTAGCATCGTGCAGCCCCGACCGCGGGATTGTTGCGAAGAGTGAGGCGTCCGTCCTGAAGCCCTGCTTCGGCGAACCGGTGAACGTCCTGGAGTCGAACTCCACCACCGATATCGATAGATAGGATGTAACGAACGATGGCTACTCCACGAGAAGGCGAACGAGTCGCCTACTTTAACGGCGAGATTGTGCCCGAATCCGAAGTCAAAGTGCCTTTTAGGGATCGTGGCTTCAAATACGGCGATGCCGTGTTCGATATGACTCGAACTTTTGGTCACAAGATTTTCAAGTTGGAGTCGCATATTAGTCGGTTTTACAATTCACTCAAGTACGTCGACATCGACCCTGGCATGACCCAGTCAGAGATGGTCGCCAAGACTCGGGAAGTTCTCGAAGCCAATCTGCATCTTCTTGCTGCAGACGACGATTTCTGGGTTGGTCAACGAATTTCGCGCGGAGTTGACCTCGTTGGCGGTGACATGTGGGAGACCGCAGGTGGCCCGAACGTAATTATCGAGTGTGCACCTCTGCCACTTAAGCCTAGAGCTCGTTTGTACAAAGATGGAATAGATGTTCTTGTTCCTGCAGTTCGACGGACTCCGCCTGAGGCACTTAGTCCCCGAGCGAAATCGCACAACTACCTCAACCTGATCATGGCTGATATGGAAGCTAAGGCTCAGAATCCTGAGGCGTGGGCGATTTTGCTTGATACACGCGGGTTCCTGACCGAGGGTATCGGATCGAACATATTCACCATCAAGGACGGTGTGATTTACACCCCACAAGAGCAGTACGTTCTTGGTGGAATATCTCGTGAAACTGCAATCGAAATGGCAGAACGAATCGATGTTCCGGTTGTTACGAAAGACATCGACCTTTTTGACGCTATGACTGCTGACGAGATCTTTCTGACTTCGACTTCACTGTGCATCTGTGGAGTCAGCTCGTTCCAAGGACGTAAAATCGGGGATGGTTCGGCAGCTGGTCCGATCACCAAGGCATTGATGAACGAATACGTTGATTTTGTCGAGTACGACTGGATTGGCCAGTACCTGAAACGGTTGGAAGATTAGGTTAAGGCATATATGACCAAAGACTTATACCTTCCACCGCAGGGTGAATGGGAACGGCGTGATGCTTTGTCACTAGGTGTCGATCAAGCAAAGCTCGATCAGGCGGTTCAGTTTGCCAAGGACAACGAGATCAACTGGCCGATGGACCCCAGCAAGAGCGTTGTTGGTCAGGATGCGACTGAGTGGGCTGCAAAACTGGGTCCGTACAAGGATCGAGGTGGTCCGGCTGGTGTTGTGGTCAAAGATGGCTACATCATCGCCGAATGGGGTGATATCGAACGAGTAGATCTCACGTTTAGTGCAACAAAAAGCTACATAGCTACTATGGCAGGGCTAGCGTTCGACAGGGGCATGATCAGAAGCACTTCGGATGTCGTTGTTGACTACGAAAAAGGTCATTCGATTACGAACAACGCTTCTGGCGAACCGATCGATGGATTTGATACCGATCAAAATCGTGGGATCACTTGGGAGCACCTTCTTCAGCAGACTTCCGAATGGGAAGGGACGTTATACACCAAGCCCGACATCGTAGATTGGAACCGTAATCTCGACCCTGAAGGTATGGGTGCTATCGGAGAGTCGGATCGCCGCACGCGAAAAGCTCCCGGTGGGCACTGGGAGTACAACGATGTTCGAGTGAATCGAACCGCACTGGCTCTGCTGGCAGTTTGGGGAGAGCCGCTCCCGGATGTACTTGCTCGGGAAGTAATGGATCCAATCGGTTCATCAGGCACCTGGGAGTGGCACGGGTACGACGATCACTCCGTGGTGAATCTCGACGGGCTAGTCACTGAATCGGTCTCTGGTGGTGCCCATTGGGGTGGCGGATTGTGGGTCGATACTCTCGACCACGCTCGTTTCGGTATGCTTTACTTGAACCGCGGTCGCTGGGGTGACAAACAGATCATCTCTGAGAAGTGGATCGACATGATGACCGTGCCGTGTGATCAGAATGATCAGTATGGCTACATGTGGTGGCTCAATACTGGAGGCGTTCGTTACGGCAAAAACGCATCGAAATCGACATTTGCTGCCGTTGGCGCCGGTGGAAACGGCGTTGTGATAGATCCTGAGAAGGATTTGGTCGTGGTAACGAGGTGGTGCGAAGACGTTCCCGGTGTAGTTGATCTTACGGCTCAGGCAGTGGGTTCCAACTAGTCACTAATGACTTCATCCCCATCTGAAGACGCTCCTGAGGCGTCAGTTTCTATCGAAAAAATCGAACGACGACCACTTTCTATTAAAGCAGGCTCGTTCGCTTTATTACTTGCGACTTTGTGGGCCGGCAACCCGGTTGCAAATAAGGCTGGGCTCGATGACGCGGGGCCGCTGAGGCTTGGCTATCTTCGATTTATCCTCGGTGCAATCGTAGTTATGATCTACGCAATCGCAACGAAGCAATCGTTCAAGATCAAGAGGCGCGAGTGGGTCCCGCTCGGCTTGCTCGGAGTGCTGTTCACCGTTCAGTTAGCGTTTATGAACATTGGACAGGATTACACATCGGCAGGACACGCAGTAGTCGTAACGACAACATTCCCACTTTGGACGGGGGTCTTTGCGCACTTTATAGTTCCGGGTGATCGAATGTCGCGGTCAAGAACATTTGGAACACTGGTCGCCTACTTAGGGGTTGTGGCGGTTTTCTATAAAGGATTCGCCGATTCGAGTTCTGATTTTCTGATCGGTGATCTTCTGCTGCTTGGTTCCGCCGTGTTGCTTGGTGGGCGTCAGGTGCTTCTATCGCAGTTGGGACAGGGAATCGATCAACACAAACTACTAATGGCTCAGAGTGTATTTGGGATTTCCACGTTTGTTATCGCTAGTCTGATGTTTGAAGGGGACGAGGCGTTTACTGTCACGACTCGATTGGTAGTTGCGTTGCTGTACACCGGCGTTTTGATCGCGGGGTTAGGCTTCATTGGTCAAACATGGCTCTTGAAACGCTATCTGCCATCACGAGTGACCGTAATCTCACTGAGCCAACCGATATTCGGAGTGCTTTTTAGCTGGTGGATTCTTGGCGAATCAGTCGGTGGCGAACTATACGTGGGCGCGGTATTGGTCGTGCTTGGCTCGGCTCTTGCTCAGAGAAGAAGCAAGCCTAAGCAGCGATGACCTGTTGGTGGCGTTTCTCGATAAGCATGCGAACGACTTCGACATCGAGGTGTCGTTTTGGATAGAACGCTGCCGCCCCAGCTTCTTGAGCTAGCTGTTCGTACTCATCATCCTGCTTCATCGATGTCAAAATGACCACGGCCTGTGGATCTACGCCGAGAATTGTACCGACGGCCTCGAAGCCGTTCATCCGAGGCATTTGTACGTCCATGATGACCGCATCAGGGAGAATCTCCTGATAAGAGTCGGCGGCATGGACTCCGTCTTCTCGTTCGGCGACAACTTCGAATCCGCCAGCTTTATCGAGCATTGCTCGAATAATGTCGCGGAAAATTGGTTGATCATCGATTAGAAGGACTCGGTACATGTGTTGCTCTCAGAAGGTGTTCGTTTTGATCTGATTTCAGACTACGATCATCCGAGTCACACGGGAATAGCCGATGGTTTAGCCGACCCTGAGGGATTATGCGCGTTGTACGTTAGGTGCTCGCCACAACCTAGGCTGCGGAAGCCTGTTCGCCTGTTTCGCCTAGCGCATTACCAATGGTGTTTTCTTGTAGTTCATGTGATCGTTTTACTACTGAGGGTGCAACAAACGGAATTACCAATTTGAGGTTGGTTCCGGAGCCAGGTGTTGAATCGATCTCAAGAGTGGCGTTCATCGCATCAGCGTAATCACCAATGTTCACCATCCCAAGTCCGGTCTGGCGAAGCTGGGCAGGGTCAAATCCTATTCCATCGTCTGAAACTGACATTACTAGCTGTTGGTCTATTTCGTCGTATTTCCAGCCGACTTTACAAATGGTTGCCTTGGCATGTTTGGCGACGTTACCCATTGCCAGTTCGGCTATCCGGTACACGCCAAGACGTATGTTATCGGGGATGACCGATGTTCCAGCAGGTTCGAGATTTACGACAGCTTCGTTCGCTTCGTACTCGATGGGAATCATCGATTCATAGAAATTCCTGAGAGATCGGAGTCCCACTCCGGCTCCAACCCGAACAATACTTGGGTGGAGACGATGGGAGATGCCACGAATATCATCTTCACGGACCCGGTCGAGCTCTTCGATGATCTTATCGAGTTCGGCGACCTGGTCGGGAATTGTTTTAAGATTGGATTCTCGGAACTGAGTGAGTTGCATCCAAACGGCAAATAGTTTCGATTGCACTGTGCCATGAAGTTCTTCAGCGATTGCTCGTTTTGTGCTATCTGCAGCCTGAACCATGCGTTCACGCGATTCACGAACTGCGATGTTCTGAATTGCCAAGGCTTGGTTCGCTCGCTCTAACCGGAGTTGAGCTCTACCTGATGCCCAGTGCAGTACTAGGAGAACTAGCACCATACCAGCATTGAACACACCGGCGATGATCCAAACACTCTTATAGGCAATAGCGAGATCGCTACCGACGTTCGTGGTGATGGCGGCGACCATTAGTGCTTGAGCGTTGCGCCCATTTCCTGGAGGCTGATCCCAAATCAACTTATAGGTTTGGAGTATGTTCGCTTCGATGCCGAGTCGCTTTGTTGCGGCATCTGGCTCCATATGGATCGAGGCTGTCCGATTGTTGCGAGCATCGTCGAAGGCTGTGAGCATCGAGCCGTCAAGCGCAGGAGTTGTGCCGCTCGTGGCGTAAATAGGCTCGCCAGCGAGCGTGTAAAGATCTAGTCGTTGGGCGTTCGCTCCGAATAGGCCACGCTTCATTAGCGCATCGAACGATCCGGATGCGGCGGCACCGCTCAAACGATCAAGTGCACCAATGCCGGTGATTTCGGCGTCGCCATAATGGATAACAGATGCGAACCTGTCGAGATCTTCAATTTGTCGCTGACTGATACTGTTCAGGGTGTTTTGTGGCAGCAGATTCGAACCGAATGAGATTATTGCACCAGTCATGATCGTTATGGCGACAATGCCTATCACGAGCGGACTTTGGAATATGCCACGACTTGTGGCCAATGTAGGTTCAGTCGCTGGTTGATTCATAGGACTTGCGGTTCAGAGCTTTAGACTCAGTGAGTTATTTACGCGTTTGTTTGTACTCGCGTGCGATTAGGTTATTGGTGAATGGCGAAATGGGTCAGTGACGTGATACACACGGTGCCTGAGGGTTGTTACGCGCTTTATATTTTCATTTACTTTGGCAATCGGTTCGGAAAAAAATAAACCCCGACTAAATCGGGGTCTATAAGAAAATATTGGCGATAAAACTTACGCAGCGATGGCGTCGTTTCCACCTGATGGTCCGCCGCCAACTAGGCTACGGAGCATCGAAACGTTCAGGTTTCGCTTCGGAACGAATCCCCGTGCGCCGATTTCTCGTGCGAGGGTTGGGTATTCAGAATCAGCGCCCATGCTTGTTAGAACTACGTTTGCCTGTGGGTGTCGAGAAAGGATTCGCCGTGTGGCTTCGACGCCGCTCATGTCACCCATCTGAACATCCATAACTACGATGTCAGGGTTCAGCTTGCTCATCATTTCAAGAGCGTGCATCCCGTCGGTGGCTTCACCAATCACTTCGCATGCGCCATCTCGCTCTAAAACAGCTCGGGCGACGTTTCGAAATACCGGTTGGTCATCTACCAACAGAACCGATATAGGTCGGGTCTTTGCAATTGAAGCGCTACGGAAGAAGTCGACTATCTCGCCCATTGTCGTTGTGTCCATCTTTTATGCGTACTGGCTGGCTGGTTACTATTCCCATAGGACTGGGAGCCTTAGCAACTGATGAATCAAATCTATTCTTGACGATCATGAATCGAGCAGTAGGCATGCCCCTGATCGTCTTGGTGTTAACTCACAACCGGAATATCGTGTTTCCCGCACTAGGCATCATGTGCTGCTCGGTCTGGAGCGGTTTACTGGCAATTACATAGGTAGAATTCTCGCCGCATCATGCCTGATTCAACTTCAAATAATCTGAATCCTGATAGAAACCCGGTTGTCGCACCAATTGCTCCAACTGCGGAAACATCGGGCATCACGCGTCTTAGCAGGACTGAGAGTGAGACTGAAGGGGCGCACCTTCGAAGGGTAGCTGAGGAGCTGAGTGGCTCTGGTGAAGAACGATTAGGTAAGTTGAAGGCGATGCTCTTGCATCGTGATACATCTGAGCGTATTTTGGCTGCGCGAGAGCTCGGGAAGATCGAATCGTTGAAGGCTATTCAACTCCTGCGTGATCTGCTCGTGTCGAGTGACGAAGGCTCGTGGAGTCTGGCGATACACGGTTTGAGACTCGGTGGATCACGCGCTGGCTGGTTGTGCCTCGAAGGAGTAGCTCAAGCGGACGCGTTGCAGTTTGCATCCTCCAGCGAACGAGAAGCTGATATTTCGTTCAGGCGACTGATGGCGATGGGTCGAACGAAAATGATGGATCGACTGTTTAGAGCGACCGATGGTCACTCACGATCAATTCCGGGTGACTTGGCGAGGAAATTCTCGATTGATGCTGTAGCGACTCTTCCATTTGAACACAAAGGTGTAATGGAACATCGGCTTGGTCTTATCAATGGTGCATCTGCTACTCCTTCGGATACGGCCAAGGCTCTGGGAATTGAACTTAGCAAGGTGCGTTCGCTCGAACTTGAGAGCTGGCAAGCGATTCACACTCCGATCCAAGTCGCGATTGACTTGCGTTAACGTTTGCTATTCGTAGGCATATACTGCGACCGTATTGAGTAGAGAGCAAGTTACAGAACAATTGGCGCCCCGTGGATTTCTTTCACGGTTGATGCCGAGCACTCTTACTGCTGCCTTTCGATCTCTGAGTAATCGCAACTTTCGTTATTTGTGGTTTGGTCAGATGTTGTCGGCAACTGCAATGCATGCCGATATGGTGGCCCGCAGCTGGCTTGTGTGGGATCTAACCGGATCGTCTACTTCTGTTGCTTCAGTGTTGGTCGCTCGTGCGGTGCCGATGTTAATACTCGGGCTTATCGGTGGGGTAGCAGCGGATCGATTTAATCGCCGAAAACTACTGTTTATTATTCAGAGTTGGACTTTGTTGATGCACACGATCATGGCAGTACTGTTGCTGTCTGGTCGAATCGAGTTGTGGCATGTCTATGTTCTTGCATTCGGCCTAGGTGCTGGAATGGCAATGAACCAACCGGTTCGAACATCGATTATTCCGAATCTGGTCGATAAAAAGGACATGTTCAATGCCATGTCACTCAACTCAATCGCTATCAATAGCACTCGACTCGGTGGGCCGGCGTTAATAGCGATTCTTATTGCTGCGACCGATGTTGGCTGGGCGTATGTGTGGGCGGCTGGAGCGTTCGTAGTCGTGCTCTGGACGACGACAAAAATAGCCATTCCAAATATTGTTTCGAATTTACCCCGAGGAAACCCGTTCAGTCAGTTGATAGAAGGCTTTGTGTATATCGGTCAGAACCGAGTGATATTGGCACTGGTGTTGCTCGGCCTTGGTCCGTTGGCAATCGGTTTCGCTCATCAAGTGCTGTTACCTCAGTTAGTTGCAGAGAAATTCGGCCAGGGCATTGGGCTTATGGGTGTGCTGACATCAGTGGGCGCTGTAGGTGGGCTGACGGCAGGTTTGTTCATCGCTTCTCGTCGCGATATGAACTATAAAGGCCGACTGATGTTGTTTGCGGCAACCTCGTATGGCTTCGCACTTCTCGGCTTCGCGGGTGCATCCTACCTTTGGATGGCGTTCCCTTTGATCATCTGGATCGGTGCTTCTCAGACACTATTTCGGGCTGGAAACAGCGTGACTTTGATGGAGCTTGCTCCTGATCGGCTGCGAGGTCGAATAATTTCAGCGACGTTACTCGATACAGCGCTCTCTCCGATGGCTGGAATTGCTGCGGGTATTGTCGCCGATAGACACGGGGTGAGTGCCGGATACATGTTGCTATCGGCTGGTTGCCTGGCAGTTGTAGCCCTAACGTTGATTATCTACCCGAGAATAAAAGACCTTTAGTCGTTTCCTGTATCTCATGTTCAGGCATAAAATGCCGCTGACTCGTGTCGAATGGTACGAATCGAATTGTTAGACATTGGATCCGTGATCCTTCTATCGCAAAACCGACCCCATCAGAATTCCAGACATTACGTAAAAAATGAAAATCACCGACATCAAAACGTTCATCATGAAGGGTGGAAATCGCAATTGGGTTTTCTGCAAAGTTGAGACAGACGAAGGTGTTCATGGATGGGGTGAAGGCACTCTCGAACGTCATGAACTGGCCGTTGAATCGGGCATCAAGACTCTTGCTTCACGACTGATCGGTCGCGACCCGACTCAGATCGAACGGAACTGGCAAATCATGTACCGACACGGCTTCTGGCGCGGTGGAGTCGTGATGGGTTCGGCGATGGCGGCAATCGATATCGCCCTATGGGATGTCACCGGCAAGTTATACAACCTTCCTGTGTACAAGATGCTTGGCGGTGCAGTTCGGGACCGAGTTCGCGCATATACCCATGCAGGCGATCTGCGAGGTGGTTGGGACGCCGTAGATCAGGGCTTTACGGCGTTCAAGACTGGCGGCTGGGACCTGAGCAAGAAGGCCTTCCATGAGTCCGACGTTGTTGACGATCTTCACGAGAAAATTAAAGAGATGAGAAATTATCTCGGTCCTGATATTCAAATCATGATCGATAACCATGGTCGATCACGTCCTTCTTTAGCAAACCGCCAGATTGCGGCGGTTGAAGAATTCAACATAACGTTCTTTGAAGAACCTATTGCACCCGACAACCTTGACGCGATGGAACAAATTCGAGCGGCAGGTCACAAAACCGATATCGCTACTGGTGAACGTTTGTTCTTCCGTTATGGCTTCCGTGACATTCTGTACCGCCGGTTAACCGATGTGATTCAACCTGATATCGCCCACACTGGTGGTATTTCCGAGATCCGGCGAATCGCCTCGATGGCCGAGATTGAATACATCAAGTTCGCACCACATAACCCTAACGGGCCAATCGCGACCGCAGCGTCGGTTCATGTGTGTGCGACGGTTCCGAATTTCCTGATTCTTGAAACCGCTCGTGATATGCCGTGGCATGACAAAGTGCAAACCACGCCACTTGAGATAAAGGATGGCTACTTCGAGTTGCCTACGGCACCGGGTCTAGGCACTGACATCGATGAATCGATATTTGCTCAACGACCGTTCGATCCGGACGAAGCAGCTGGCTTCGGTAGCTGGAACGCTGAGGACGGGTCACCAACCGACGTTTAGGGCTTTTCTCGTCTCTCCACCAACTCAGGGCTACACATACGATTTCATCTATGACAAATCACATTTTCCGCGCGGCACTTTTCGATATGGACGACACGTTGATTGATCGGCGTGCTGCGTATGACGATGTTTATCGGGTGCTCTACGACCAACACGAAGTGATCCACAGCTCGACGTCATGGGAAGACGCTCTAGGTTTCTTTTGGAGTCTTTCGCCAGACAATGCGACCGAACCTCGTGAAGCATTTCTCGCTATCCAAAAGAAATGGCCTGGTGTAACGGGAGATCCCGATTCGCACTACAACTTCTACTTTTCAAACATGGTGAAATTTATGAAGGTCATTCCAAGGGCTGTCGATTTTGTCGATTGGATGAATTCAACGAGTATCCCTTGGGGTGTCGTTACCAATGGTGATCAGTTCCAGCATCAAAAAGCTGAGGCAACTGGTCTCGACAAGAAGGCTCCATTTGTACTTGCTTCCAAGCTGTTTGGTGTGAACAAACCGGCACCGGAAGTGTTCATGGAAGCAGTTCGAATTATCGATATAGATGGTCTAGAAACCGGAGATATTTTATTTGTTGGTGACAATCCGTATACCGATATCATCGGTGCTCACGGCGTCGGCATGAAGACTGCGTGGATTCGGATGGGTCGAGAGTATCCGAGCGATGCACCTGCTCCCGATTTCATCATCGACCACGTCGAAGAGCTTAAACGTCACTTCGTATAGGTCGATTTATTCACAGTAAACCACGCGCTTTAAGAGAATGAACGGGCTACAATTTCGCCGAACTTGTCCGCCGAACTAGAAGCTAGGATATTTTTAGCGGCTGCCTGCTCATAAGTAATGCCTGTGGGTCCATAAGTAACGATTGAAAGCGAGAGAGCGAATTGGTTGGAGTAGCAGTACTTGGTACCGGTCGAATCGGTGGAAGTTATATCGATGTCGTAAATCAGACTCCTGGAGCTGAACTCATAGTAGTTGCCGAGCAGCGACCCGAAGCTGCCGCTCAATGGGAGGACAAGTACCCTGATGTCACTTTTGTAACAGACTACAAGGCAGTGCTGGAGCGAGACGACGTTGACATCGTAATTGGCACGCTTCCACATTGGCTGCACTACCAAGCGGGTCTTGACGCTGCAAATGCGGGTAAGCATGTGTTCATGGAAAAACCTCTCGCGCTATCTTCCGTAGAAGGTCGAGAGATGATCGATGCAGCCGCAGCGAACGGCGTGAAGTTGATGACTGCGCATACACAGCGTTATTACCCCGCTGTTCAGGCGATGAAGAAGCTGGTCGATTCAAAGCGACTCGGCGAACTCGTCATGGCTCACGATATGTGGCACAAGCCTTACCAGCCGGAGACGCGCCCGCCGTGGATGCTGATTGGTTCTAAGGGAGGTGGAATGGGCCAGATGGACGGTACGCACGAGATCGATCGCCTGATGTGGATCATGGGCGACGACATCGACACTGTCAGTGCTCAAATTGGTCAGGTTACGTACCCACGATCCGAGAACCCAACTATCGATTGCGATGACACTGCGATGTGTTTCCTGCGATGGAAATCTGGCAAAGTCGCAACGATCAGTCGAATGGCATGGCGCGTTGGAGCGACCGAATATGGTGGAGACTTCTTCTTCTCAGATGGCATGGCTCGATTCCGACTGAAGTACGGTCAGGCAGCAGGCCAAGAGACTGCTTTGTACATTGCTGATACGGAAGAAGGTACATGGGAGAAGCAGGAAGTGCCTGAGAATCAACCACTGCTCGAGGAGTTCACTGAATTCATTCAAGCGATCGAACGTGGCGATTCAGACACTCCAATTCCGCAAGAGCACGGACTGCGCGTGTTGAAAGTTTTTGAAGCTACTGAGGAATCGGCTCGGACTGGTCGAGAGGTCAAGATTGACTGGTAGAAGGTTTGGGCTCGGATTCCTAAATTCGAGCTTCAAGCTGACGACTGTCTACGAATCAGGATTTGCGCGTCCGGACAACCGATTTATACCGGTTGGGTCGGGCGACCTGATCGAATATATCTCGGAAGACACCGAGACATTCGGTGAGCAGAGTTCGCTCATTCGCGAGTTGTCGCTCTGGCTAGTACGAATTCTTGAGCAAGAGAAATCTGCTTTCGAGAGAGTCCTAACGCGTGATTATTCTCGGATCAATCCGGATCGAGAGACAATCGACGTTCTGAATGGCGATCCTCCGAGTGATTCAGAGTTTGGATCGCTCAATTCTAAGATTCATCACATGCTCGAAAAGGCTAACTTCGAGCAACTGTCAGAGGATCAGGTGAAGACTGCTCTCGCAGCAGGTAGCACCCACGGAATCAAGGTGACAATCGATGAGGAAGGCCTTGATGAGATGTCGATTTGGGTCCGTGGACGTTCCTTCGCACCGTTTCATCGTAGGACGTTGACTCACCCGATTAAGGGCGAAACCAGCACCATAGCGATGTTCAATCGACTCGCTTTGATTACTCGTCCTTCTGGCGAAGATAATGTTCAGATTAGGTTATTCAAAGACATTCCGATTCGAGATGTTGAAGCACTGTTGCCCAACGCCAACGTGAGCATGGGGTTTCGAGACGCCGTGATGATGGTCGGTAGCGGTGCCGGAGCGGTGTGGACAGTCGTTGCGAAAGTGCTCGCTGTGGGTCTGGTTGCTGCCAGTCAACTGCTGTGGGTAATAGCTATTCCACTGGCTGGCCTGTTTTGGAAAGTGTTTTCGGGCTATCGCCGTGCGATAAAGGATCGTGATTCGAACCGAGCCAAGCACCTGTATTTCCAGAGCCTCGGTGTCAATCGAAGTGCGATTCACCTGATTTCATTCATGATCTGCGAAGAAGAGATCAAAGAGGCTTTACTGATTTATACGTTCTGTTTAGACGTAGAAAATGATGGTCGAACGACGTCGGAGTCGGAAATTAAATCAGAGATTGAGCAGTACTTGCGCAAGCTGACTGACACCGAAGTAGATTTCGATATTGCCGACGCGATTGAGAGCCTCAACAGGCTTGGATTGTGGAAAGACCGCTCGTCTCTTCGAGTGATGGATATTACCGAGGCTGCGAGCAAACTCGAACTTCATTGTCAGCAGGGACTATCTCGCGACTATCACGCCGGTTTACTGGGGATCGCTGAGTAATGGGAGCGGTCAAAGCGGTTCTATTTGATCTGGACGATACGTTGGTTCCTGAGATGGAGCCAGAGGGCGAGGCACTACTCATCGCATGCGGATTAGCTGCTGAAAAGTATGGTGTCGATCCTGAAGCGATGAGCGCGACGGTTGGTGAAGCAGCGGAAAATCTCTGGGCACAGTGGAGTACGCCAGGTTTGTATTCATCTATTGCCTATTCCGGATGGGAAGGGCTTTGGGGCCCACCTGATATACCTGACGACGGTCTCAATGATCAGGAGAATGTCATTGCATACAAGCGAACTGCGTGGGACGAGGTATTGGCCGCTCACGGGATCGCCGATACGGCACTCCGCGACGAGATCATCGAGCGTCACCGGATTGAACGAATTGGCAGAATACGCTCTACTCTAGGAGCCCAAGACGTAATCACAGAATTACAAGCCGACTACTTGCTTGCCGTTGTTACGAATGGTTCGCCGAAAGTGCAGAGGTTCAAACTGGCGAAATCAGGACTTGCTGCTTATTTCGGCGTAGTGGTAGTATCAGGCGATGTTGACGTTGGGAAGCCGAATCCATTGCCGTTTACGACGGCATTGAATCAGCTAGGTATCGAGGCTCGGGATGCCGTGATGATCGGCAACTCGTGGGGAAGCGATATTCAGGGTGCGGCGAATCTTGGAATGCCATCGATCTGGTTCAATCAAGATCAGGCATCTAGGCCCACCAGAGGCGAACAGCCCGACGCCGAAATCGTGTATCTAGCCGAAATACCATCCGCAATCCGCCAAATCGCAGCACGCCAACTAAACGCCTAGACCGCCTTGGACGATTTTTTCGTCTCGGACTATGTCGCCGAGGGCGAGAGTGTGTGACGAATCGTTGATCGAACCGATGCTCCAGCCGAGTTTGCCGAAGCGGAATCGACTAATCGAGCAGTTGAAGATGTCAGTACGCATAGCGAGCCGGTTGTCGATGCCAGTGATGTAGTGCAACAAAGCCCGCATGGTATCGCCGTGGCTCACGATCGCAATCGTGTGCGCTCCGGGTTTCTGATACCATTCTTCGTTGTAAATGATTTCATCTTCGAGCCAGTTTGAAGCGCGACGTTCCACCCACCGCATCGTCTCACCGTCTGCGGGTTTGAAGTACTTGCCTTTTTCGGCCATGAGTAGACGTACTTCAGTTGGCATGACGTCCTTGGCAAGTTTGCCTCGCCATGCAGGCGTCTGCTTCTCGATGATTTCGTCGACCCGATCGAACTCGGTGTCGGGGATTCCCATGCCGCGTAGTACCCCTTCAGTCGTCTGTACAGCACGAACAAGTGATGATGAGTAGATCTTGTCGAACTTCACGCCGTCCTTAGCTAGTCGTTCACCTGCTGCCTCGGCTTGTTTATGACCTCGCTCGGTCATCGGGGCGTCGAAATTGATCCCCGCTGCAATTCCGGGCGTGACGTTCGATTGCGATTCGCCGTGCCTGATGAAATATAGATCGAATTCAACGTTCTCGTGAATCAACTAAAGCGCCTCCGCATGTACTGATTGCCCGGCTAGAAATTCCGGCAAACGAACCGTATCACTCGTCGACCACCGCAAGTGGCTGCCGTGAATGATTATGGAACGAGGAAAGCCGGCTCTCTGAGGGCTGGATTGCCGTAATTGACGGTCGAAAGATCGGGTTCGAGTCGGCTAAGCGATATGGCGATATATTCATCATCAGCCGATGCAACAGCGAATATTCCAGATACCCAAGCGTCTATATCAGATGGATTCAGTCCAACAAGATAGTCAAACAAAGCTTTGGCACTTGATCCTGAAAGCTTTTTATTCGTTCTAAGCTCATCGTCGAGATTTAATCCAGAGGAATCGGCAAGAACTTCATGCCATAGCAATTTGTGCCCCAATACGTGTTCGGGCGAACCGGTTAACGTTTTGCTGCTGTTGAGGAGGTACTCAACTTCGCTTCGCACTACGTTCACGTCTGGGAATCGCATTAGATCGATACCAAGATAGTTTTCGATAGATCTGAGCGCAGCAGCTTCAAAAATCTGTGCCTGTGCTTCGAATAGTCCCCTGAGGTTTTGCGTGCGACCGAATTCCGTCTGATTGGGATTTTTTAGATCCTGAAGAGCATGTCCAAGTTCGTGGAAATAGACGCCAAGGGCGTTGATAGGTGACTCGCCAAGATCGACGTATACGTGAACTTTCCCGTTGAGTCGGTATTTGAAGCCGATCTCTCCACGGAAATTGGTGCAAGCGTCGTAGGTGTTGATGTAGACAGTGTCTGGCAGTAAGAAGTAGTCAGTCATGCACGCATTGAACGAAGCTGCTATGAATTCATCGTGCGATAAGAGATGCATCACAATGCGTTCGTCATTCAGATCTCGACCAGTTAGCAGGTAGTATCCAGCTCGTCCGGCCTCTTCGATAACGGCTACCCAGTCAGGAGTAACGATATCTGACCCCACGGTCGCTCTGACCTGATCGGTAAAGGCTCTGTCGGTGAGTGGAGCAAGCATTGCCGCAAGTTGAGCGTCTGTAAGGGGGCTTGTGAGCGCATCGCTGGTCGGCGAACCTGGGAGGAATTCGAACCATCTTCCAAGCCTGTTATCTGCCTCATTGCTCTCGAAGATGTCATCCAGCGAGTCGACAACCATTGTTACGAGGTGTTGGCCGGGAGCGAGGGTGCCCGCAGGAATATTCGCCGATTCTGTCCAGTAGTTTCCCGCGTCATCACCAGAGCTAAGGAACACAGTTTGAAGCCATTCGTTATCGAGGTATATCTGCGCTTCGAATGTCCCTGAATTGGCGGAGTTGACTCTGCTTGAGTTTCTCATAGCGAACGAAATCAAAGAGTCTGCAGATGCCCAAATATAGCCGTCAGTTCCTGCAGCCAGACCATCACTTTCATTGCTAGCCGATATTGCGGCATCCCAGCCGTACGGAGTTATTCCGGTGAAGTTTGGAAGAACCTGAACTTCCCTGATTGGTGCGCCTTTGGATTCCACTAGAATAGGCGAGGCGATTGGATCACCAGTGCCCCACGTGAGAGCAACTTCGAGAGAGTTGTCGTCTTCATTAGATTCAACGATTGCTCCACTAGCATCAGCAATCAGCTTCACGGTGTGTTCACCTGGGGTAACCCGGATAGCGTTATTCAGCCCTTGCCAATCGAGGTTTATGTACTCACCTCCGACCAGGCCTGAGTAGCTTGCACGGAATGCGAGTATGCCATCGAAAAGCACATTTACGTTGAATTCTTGTGAAATCGATATTGGTGAATCGTTCAGAATAGTGAATGAGAAATAAGTATCGCCTTTGGTTGTGAGACCGCCAGAATTTACAGCACCTGAGTAGGGAGCTGCCGTAATTCCGGTCGAATCGCCTACTATCGAAAGATTTGGGAGCCTTGCATCAGGCTGAGGCGTGGGGATGACCGGCCCAGCCCAAATGAAATTTGTTGAGTATGTGTTGTCGCCATCTGAAATCTCAGAGATCAAGTTGGTGGAATCGATGACGAGTTTGAGTTCGTGTTCACCCGGCTGAAGTTCGAATGTATCCAGCAATCCGGTTTCGCCCTCAATGAAAGCAAATCTGCTTGGTTGCAGATCGATGCCGTTCCAGCGGCTGGCAATTGCGTTGTCGATATACACATCTATGAAGTAGTCGCCGGACACAACTGAACTTCCCGCATTGGTAAAGAAAAAATCGACAACAAAATCAGATTTTTCTACGAATGGTCCACCATTCGGATTGCGCACTCTGACTGGTTGACCGCTCCCAAAATATGGTTGTAGATCAGCACTACTAGTCGGAGTGGGTGAAGGCTGTTCAAACGGTGTCGATGGGGAGGGAAATGAAGTAGCCGTAGGAGTGGGTTTACGTTCGAGAGTTTCTGGGACAGTGAAAGCAGATATCACGCCTTCCGGAAGTACCCCGTATTCAATGGTTGGAATGGGTATCGATGTTGGGGTTGGGGTGTTTGTTGGAAGTGGTGTTGCAGTTTGAGTCGGTGGCGCTAGCGTCGCAGTTGAAATTGGAGTTGGAGGGACTGGAGTTGCCGTTGCCGTTGGTAGAGGCAGTGGAGTAGCAGTAGGTACAGAGGTAGGCGATGGCGGCGGAGGAACGCGCGTTGCTGTTTCCGTGAGCGAAGTAGGCGTAGGTGTTGTGACCGCTATCGAAACTACAGTTTCGATAGCGGGGGCAGTCAATTCAGGACTGGCTGTCGAACATGCCAATACAGCCGTCGTGATAGCGATAACGAGGGCGAGCCATATTCGATGATGAACTTTGAACGATTTTCTGGTCACAATTATCGAGGTTACTTGAAATGGCGGCTCAAACTGCAGCCATTTGCTAAACCTAACGGGTGATTAATGGCGACGGTCGTAATGTTTGACATTTCAACGTCGCTTCTTCGTGTCTGTAATACGATGACCCGACATGCTTGCTGATTTGTGCGATCAGCTAACCCGTTGAAAACGAACTGTTGGTTGTTCGGGTACTATTACGCTCCGTGAGAGTAATTGATCGGTGGATCGCACCGTTAGACATTAGTCGCAGTCACCCAAGAGGACAATATGAAACCAGCTGATCTGAAAGCAGCACTCAAAGCTAAGAAGCCCGTATTTGGATTTATGATCTCGGCCACCGCAAGCATGCGTTGGGGACGAGTGTTTGCTGGTAGCACTCTCGATTTCGTAGTGATCGACTCTGAGCATGGATCACGTGATCGCCAGCTGATCGCAGACACTGTTGCGCAAATGCAATCGCTCAACATTACCGCCATCGTTCGAACGCCCAATACTGAAGAGGTTTGGGTTGCCATGGCGATCGATGCAGGTGCAGATGGGGTACTGGTTCCTTATTGCGAGACCGTTAGCGAAGTTCGACACACAGCGATAAAAGCGAAAACCCACCCGCTGAAGGGCGAGTATTACGAGCGAGTCGTTGCGACCGGTGAGTATCCGAGTGAAAAATCGAAGAAGTACCTCGAAAACCGTCACAAGGATCGTATCTTCATCATGGGTATCGAGAGTGAGCCAGCTGCGAATCGCGTTGAGGAGCTCATTGAGTGTGCTCCGATCGACGCTGTGTTCATTGGTCCGAACGATATGACTACTTCATTGGGAATTCCTGATGAAGTAGATAATCCGATTTATATCGAAACCTTGAGCAAGATCATAAAGGCAGCAGATGACCGTGGATTGCCTACGATGATTCACCAGCAGACGATTTCAACATCGGCAAAGGCTATTGAACTTGGCGCACGATTCATCATGCACTCGTCCGATGCTGGAATCCTTCTCCGTGCAACGCAAAACGAATTTGCGGAACTTCGTGAGATTGCAGGCAAGAAGCACGGCGGTATCGAAGCTGTAGAAGCAAAAGATACGCTAGACGTCGTTTAGCCGGCATTATCTAACCGGAAAAATAAAAAGCCCCAGTCGTAATGATTGGGGCTTTTTATTTTTATTCGGCTATGACGTCCACAATGTTCAACATTTGCCGCCTTGAACCAGATTCAGAATCATGCACGTTCGGTTAGGCCAAACGCCCGGGGTTGAACGACGAGCTGATAGTGAACGCTTTCTTAGCTAAGTGAGAACTTTCGGAACGATTCGGCGTAGGCGGCGTCGATCTTCTTGCCGAGATCAGCTCGTCGCTGCTTCATCCATTTTGCAGCTTCTTCGGGATTACTGACTTGGCTGACGTGGTCTGTTAGCGCAGAAATCGACAATTCCACATCATCTTCAGTCAGTGGGTTCCAGAAATTGGCATTATCGCCAAAACTCATGACCCAGACCTCACGCACTTTGTGCGGCTCAAGACCTTCGTCGTAGAACAGTTCAGGGAACGTTAGGTGATCTCGAGCGCTAGGGAAGACCGCTGATAGTGCGGCTTCTCCGGCAGCGAAATGGTCGGGATGTCCTATGTAATTCGAGTTGAGCAAATCACGGGTTGGGCTGGTGGTGATCAGCACGTCTGGCTTGTGAATTCGAATTTGACGGGAGATATCTCGGCGAACATCCAGAGTTGGCTCAAGATAACCGTCGGGATATCCGAGGAATTCGACCGTCTTGAGTCCAAGAGTCTTGCCGGCGGTTACTTGTTCTTCAGCCCGCATCTCAGCTAGACGTTCTGATGATATCTCACGGTCTTCAGTTCCCTTTGATCCATCAGTGCACAGCACGTAGACAACTTCCCAGCCCAGTCGACACCACTTTGCAACGCTTCCTGAACAGCCATATTCGGCATCGTCAGGATGTGCGGTTACCACCATCGCTCGCTTGAAACCGTCTGTAGAACCGTCGCCGGTCGTCATGGATTGAGTAGCCCCCGTAAGAAAAAAAGTTCTGAGAAAATCACAGACAGTTGAGGATTTTAGCACCAGTTCGTCCCAGTCAACGTTTATCAGATGATGTGATTCGCAACGAAACTGGTTACCGAACGTACGGCTGGCTCCGATGAAAAAAAAGTACTGTCATGGTCGGTATCTGGAAGCCCCGCGAATTCGAATCCGAATTGCTGAGCCGATAGCTTGGCGTTAGCGAAGTGGGCATCGTCTTCTCCACAGAACAACAGTGTTGGGGCAGTGTGATTGCCTAGTCGTTCTTCAACTCCTTTCCACAACAGAAGCGCTTCGTGGGAGGCTGCAAGAGCTAGTGGATCGTTTCCAGGTCGATCTCCATCCGTTTGTTCGATCGATTTTGCCCTGCCAGAACGCAAAACTCTGATATGGCGCGTAAACCGTTCGGAATTCGCTGTAGCTGGCAACAGATGCATTCCTCCAATTGCCAATAGCGATAATCGCTGAGGACTTGATGCTGCGAGTTCGAGTCCGGTTCTTCCACCCATTGAAAATCCGATGTAACCGTACTTTTCAGTTTCGACTTCATCGGCCAGCGCGTTGACCACTGCGGCTCGTCGCTCGACGGTGTGCTCGTTTGGGTCGTGAGATCTGGTCGATAAGCCGTGCCCGATCGCGTCGAATATAAGCAATTTACCGTGATCTTTGAGCGCATCCAGCCAACCGCCACGATTCCAGTCACGCCCCCATGAACCAAATCCGTGGTGAAGGATTATGAGCGGCCCAGATCCAGAAACTTCGTAATTAACATCGAGTGAATCGAGTTTTAGCGTCGGCATTGAACGATTCTAAATGCTTTGCTACTCGCGCTTTAGGTCGGGCGACTGTAAAATCGTTCGGTACTTAACAATGTCTTCAATTGGAGCGTCAGAATAATGGCACAACCGCTCGTTTCTGTGATTATGGGCAGCACTTCAGATTTACCGACTATGCAGCAAGCAGCCGACATGCTTGAAGAACTTGGCGTACCTCACGAAATTCGAGTTGTTTCAGCGCACCGGACGCCTGATCTGATGTTCAAATTTGCAGAGGAAGCGAAAGATCGCGGGATTAAGGTGATTATTGCCGGTGCGGGTGGTGCGGCTCATCTTCCGGGAATGACGGCAGCAAAAACAGTCCTCCCAGTGATCGGAGTCCCCGGTGTGGGGCCTCACCTCGATGGTATGGATTCGCTGATGTCGATGGTTCAGATGCCGCGTGGCTACCCGGTTGGCACAGTCGCAATTGGTGAGTGGGGTGCTGTGAATGCGGGAATTCTTGCGGCACAGATCATAGGACTCATCGACTCTGACGTTCAGGAAACAATCGAGAAACGGCGCGCAAGAATTACGGCAGATATCGAAGCAGTCACTTATGTAAAGCCATCCGGCAAAACAGGCGAGTAGATGATGGAGCCAGAATCATTATTGAAGCCAGGGTCGACTATCGGAATCATCGGAGGTGGTCAGCTAGGACGAATGCTCGCTATCGCCGCACGACAGATGGATTACAAGACGATAGTTCTTGACCCTGACCCTAATTGCCCGACTGGGCAAGTTGCCGATGGTCAGATTGTGGATGCGTATTCCAACCGCGACGCTTCACGTGAGCTAGCTCGTTCAACAGATGTGGTTACTTACGAATTTGAGAATGTCGATGCTGATTCAGTTTCTGCCGCCGCTGAACTGACACCCGTTCACCCTTCGGTTTCGGTATTGCGTACTTCACAACACAGGTGGCATGAGAAGGACGCTCTCCTCAAAGCTGGTATTTCTGTTGCACCGTTTCGTCAAGTTGAGTCGCTAGTCGATCTACAAAATGCTGCGGTTGATCTTGGATACCCGCTGGTGCTCAAAACTGCTACTCAAGGCTACGACGGCAAGGGCCAAGCGATCATCACGCGTGCTGAGGATGTTGAGTCCGCTTACGATCTCTTGGGCAAGCGAAATAAAGAATTGATTGTCGAGCAATTCGTACCGTTTCAAATGGAAATTTCGACCATATGTGCTCGTGCGGCTGACGGAAAAACTGCGACATTCCCACCTTCTGAAAATATCCATCGAAACCACATCCTCGATATTTCGATTGTTCCGCCGCGAATATCAGAAAGCGTTATAGAGAACGCTCGATTGCTGGCGATAGATGTTGCCGATCAACTCAATGTGGTTGGCTTGATATCGGTTGAGATGTTCGTCACTAAAGAGAATGAACTTCTTGTAAATGAACTCGCACCGCGTCCCCACAATTCAGGTCATTACACGATGGACGGATGCGATACATCTCAGTTTGAGCAATTGGTTAGAGTATTGGTGGGATTGCCGATAGCTGAACCGAAACTTCACTCTCCAACGGTGATGGTGAATCTGCTTGGCGATCTGTGGGAAGACACCGATGGCGATCCGGATTGGGCGCGTGCACTCGAAATGCCCGGAGTGAGCCTTCACCTATACGGCAAAGCTGAGGCAAGAGTGGGCCGGAAGATGGGGCATATCAACGTCGTTGCCGATACCGTCGAGGATGCGCTGTACATCGCTACGGAGGCACGTAACAGGGCATGGCGACGTTCGTAGTAAGACTCGACGAATACTTTCTCGTATCGTTGAGGCTACATCACAATCATGGGTCCCTACAGTAGGGTCGAGACGAGAAACAAAAGGGTTCAGAGGTTTACTTCGCCTCTGGGCGTTTGAACTGAGCGTGGGTGTCGACGTTACTGCCAACTTCAGTTAGCTCTATGCTGCCGTTGTGAACAGTGTAAATTTTGTCGGCCATATCGAGTAAAGTGCGGTCGTGAGTGGTTGCAACGATCGACATTTCTTCTTCACTAACCATCTGGCGAAATAGTCCGAAAATCTCGGCAGCGTTGACAGAGTCAAGCTCACCAGTTGGTTCGTCAGCAAGTATCACACTTGGCTTCATGGCAACCGCACGTGCGATGGATATTCGTTGCTGCTCACCACCTGATAGCTCGTAAGGGCGGTGCTTCGCTCGACGACCGAGCCCAACTATTTCTAGAACTTCGTTGGTGCGTTTCGTACGCTCTGACGACCCGACTCCTGCGATACGCATTGGCAGTTCAACGTTCTCGTAAGCCGACAATAGTGGCAACAGAGCGAATGATTGGAACACGACACCGATTCGATGTCTACGCAGTTGAATGAACTGCTTTTCGCTGAATTTAGACATATCGGAACCT
This sequence comes from Chloroflexota bacterium, assembly GCA_013204545.1. Classification (GTDB taxonomy): domain Bacteria; phylum Chloroflexota; class Dehalococcoidia; order Lucifugimonadales; family Lucifugimonadaceae; genus Lucifugimonas. Next base: position 35,107 of record JABMNN010000083.1, read on the forward strand.
TCGAAATGCACCTGACCCGATGTGGGATGATCGAGACCGGCAAGCATATTCAACAGAGTGGTCTTCCCTGAACCGGATCGACCAACAAGGGTGATAAATTCGCCCACTCGTACTTCGAGGTCAACCTCCCGCACGGCGTGTACGGTTTCGCCTGCCAATTGGTACTCACGAGAGGCTTTGAATGCCTGAATTATAGGAGTTGTGGCACCACGTGATTCTCGGGTAGTAATCTGATCACTCGCCTGATTCAAGTGTCACCCTTCCATCTTTCATCTCTACTCGAACACGACGTCCGATATTTAATTCGTTGAGCATATCTCGTGGGATCTGCACTGACCCCGCTGAGTCGATTAGCAAGAACTCTTCTGTATCAGTTGTATCGCCGCCGAGTTTTCGCTCAAACGAAACCTTGCGAGTTGTTTCTGTACTGGTCTTGCCATCTTTAATAGCCACGGCACGACCCACACTGGTGGCGATCGCTGGATCGTGAGTGACGATAACGATGGTGGTACCGAGTTCCATATTGACCTTGTTTAGCAGTTCTAGAACCTCTTCACCTGTGCGGTCGTCCAACTCACCGGTTGGTTCATCCGCAAGTAAAAGCGGAGGTTCATTCGATAGTCCTACAGCGATAGCAACGCGCTGTTGCTCACCGCCGGACAATTGCCCTGGTTTGTGACCGGAACGATCTCCGAGTCCAACAACGTCAAGCAGTTCTTGGGCGCGCTTCCTGCGTTCCGAACTCGGTGCGCCGGAGATGACCATCGGAAGCTCGACGTTTTCGAGTGCTGTTAGATAGGGGAAGAGATTTCGTGATGTTTCCTGCCAGATGAATCCGACTTCGTGACGACGGTATTCGACCACTTCTTTATTGGTCATCTGAAGCAGATCGTAGGCACCGACTCGGATTGTTCCTGCTGAAGGCGCGTCGTAACCAGCAAGGATGTTTAATAGGGTTGATTTACCACTACCCGAAGCACCAACGATTGCGATAATTTCGCCTCTAGTGACATTTAGCTCAAGCCCGCGCAGGGCTACAACTTCAAGGTCGGCAGCTTTGTATATCTTGAACAGTCCGCTGCACTCTATGTAAGTAGAATCTGGCGTTGTCACTTAGCGTCACCCCTATTTGACGGGTTATTGGTCAACTTTCACCCATTCTCATGATTCGGTGTATCGACATTCGGTATACGGAAACAAGTATGAGGCTAATTACCACGAGGAATACTATCCCCAAAAGACCGAACGTGATTCCAAATCCGAACCAATCTATTTGAACAGCCATTGGTGGAACTACAACTGCGTTCTCACCTGAGCTTGCGAGATACGGCATTATCGTCGTGCCCATTCGCGTACCCATAAATATACCGAGAGCGACGGCGACTCCGATCACCATAATCTGTTCCAACACGACCAGGAACAGTAGCTGTTTCATTGAAAGTCCGATGGTGCGTAGCAGTGCTAGTTCAGTACGACGGCCATCGAACGATATCTTTGCGTGAACCAAGAAGCCCACTGCGCTCACGATAAGAACGGTGAAAAATGCGATACCTAATAAGGCTCGCCAGCCGGCTGAAACAAGAGGGTCGAAAGCGACGCTAGCCAGCTCTACAGATCTGTCGGTTACTTTTGTGCTGGGTCTAACTCGGAGCCTTGAAAGTTCCTGAGTGATTTCTGGAACAGCTCGATCACCGGCAATAACCGATTCGAGAATTCCATCCGCTGCGCCGAGCAGTTCTGAGCCTTGTGTGGTAGATATCCAGAACTCTGTTGGCTGAATATTCCCTATTGTGCGGGTGATGTTCAGGCGCTCATGTATCGCTTCTAAGTCTGCCACCAAGAATGGCTCTTCATCGAGCGATAGCGTGGGGAAGTATTCGACCACGTCACGAACTGAGACTTTGATCGGAATGCCGTCGAGAGAGATTTCAAAAGGTTTTCCGTCTTTGCCGCCGTGTCGTTCGATAAACGATGTGCTGGCAATGACTGGGACAACCTCTAGCTCGGAGCCGTGAGCGAGCCCTCGGTATTCCCGAGGGCCAGACGAAGTCCATCGTAGGCGGGCTATGCCGTTCAAAGGAGTTCCGTCAGGCATTAACGCCTGACTGAGATTGTCACCTAGCGCCTCGCGCGTTGGAGCCATAGTTCGCCAGTTGTTTATCGAATCGAACGTTTCGATAATTATCAATTCAGTGCCTGTATTGTTGAGCACGGCGATATCGTCGATGTCGATTGCTGCTGGACTTAGACCATTTTCGTAATCGATTACACCAATCGAGTGAAGTCGAATTGGCTTCACTGGGAGTAGGCCTGGAATTCCGCGGAACGGTGCTGCCTGAATACTTGATCCGATCCGGCACCACTCCGGTGGCTCGCCGTCGACAGGTATTGGGCAGGTGAATCTGTTCTGATCAGAGGCTAGTGGCACCAGTGATCCTAGTGGGACAGAGAAGAACTGACCGTTCGCATCTGAAAGTCTGGCAACCATGTAAGTTGAAGGTTGCCTGACGAGAGGCAGAATTTTCGCTGTGAGCCAACGTCCTTCGGAAGGAAGTTCGATTCCAGCGGCACCACCTACATCGAGAACTGAAAACTTTGCTTCGAATGGTGTGAGCCCGAAATCGTCTCTAAACCATCCGACATCTTCAATTGTGTCGAGGTTCACTCCAATGATCTGGAATCCTTCGACGCTGATACCGGCATTGATGTTCGCTGTCTCGCGGTAGATTGGTGAAACAACTTCGACATTTTCAAGTTCACTCAATTTATCGACGATTGAGAATGAAACACCGCCTTCACGAACACTGACCGAGGTGAGTTTTACATCGGCTCCTGTTCGGTAGTACGCCTGATCGATGGCACTCTGTTCAAGTGTTGCTCCGAAACTGGCAGCGAATACGCCGAGTGCAGCTGTGAGAATCAGCAGCAGTGAAAGTCGAGAGTGGTGAGCAGGGTTTCGTGCCAATTGCCAGATTCCAAGAATCAAAGCTGGAGGCGATATCGATGACATCGGACGCCTTGAAAGAAACCTGCCTGTTAGGTCCATTCCAACAGGGAAAATTCGAAGCAATACGAGACCAGCTGCAACTAGGAAGATTGCCGGAACACCAAGTATTAGTTGATTGACAGTCGTCTCGCCGAAAATGCTGACCGCCACGAATGATCCTTGCTTGGTGAGCTGCCAGAAAAGGAACATTACAAGCCCGAGGAAGCCGAGATCGAGGTAGTAACGCTGAACTACTGCCAAGCGCGCTGGGCGTGTGTGCGTAACTCGACTTGCCAGCAGGCCGAGCCGGGTGGCTCTGAGCGCGGGAATGAACAGGGCCAATAGTCCTAATAGCCCACCGAAGAACGCCATACGGAACGCTCCGAACGTCATTTGCACGGGAAGAGGGTCTCCCCCATTCAGTTCGCTATAGATTGGCAACACGCCTATGAATCCAACACCAATGAACGCCAGAAATGGACCAGATATTGCGGCTATGGTTGCCAATAATCCGGCTTCGATAATGAAAACAGCCAGAATCTGGCCTGAGGTTGCGCCACGAGTTCGAAGAAGCCCTACTTCACTTTTCTGAGCGTCAACCAGTAGTGAGGCAAGTGTCACAACGTAGTACAACACCACAAGAACGATCAGGATCAGAACGATAAACATCGGTAACCGGTTGAAAAACAGATCGGTTTCAAATGCACTTAGGGTTTCCGGTAGATCAGATTTGAGCAGGAAACCATCGACGATCGCTTTTAGTTCACGTTCGGTTGCATTTATCGTGTTTCGTATTGATTCGGTTTCAGAAGCGGAGATTCGTTCAGGATCGACATCCAACCACCACGCGTAGTCGGTTCCCATGTTAGGAAAGTACGATCCTAGACCTTCAAGAATCGTCAGCTCAGGGACAACGAATCTAGCGAATTGCAACGTATCAGTGCGCGACCCAAACGCCTCGTTCTGGATGCGCCAGTGAGCCGAATCAGGGTCGACGCGTTCGTAGAGACCGGTGACGAGAATATTTAAATTTGAATGTATATCGTCCCAGTGTGGCCTCACTGGGTATATGTCTCCGACGTTGATGTCCATCATGGTGGCCGCATCAACATCGAGAATTCCTTCGATCTGAAGCGAGTCGTTAGGCGATACTGTGGTCACTGGTTGAGCCAGCGTGCCTTCGACAATGTTTAGCCGATTGTTCGCATCTGGAATAGTCATCATCGAGACTCTTCGGCAGTCACATTCAATCAGCTCGTCATCACCTGAGTTATTGGAAATGTTCGAGCGGCATGGACAGTCACTGGGAGCGACCATCGCCGGAGGTAGGTCGACAAAGAAAGTCCATGTTTTCAGTGCGAATTCGTGTTCATCTAGGAACGGTTCAAACCTACGAACAATGGTTGCGTTCATCGCATCGACGATTGTTGAGTGGGTTTCCGCGTTAGTAGGAACCTGTCCAGCTTCAACCAATACGTTGAGGTCGGATGCGTTTTGGGATGACAGGGCGCGCTGTAGGGCGACATCACGGAGAGTATCGAAGAAGATGACCGAACTTGCCATGATCGTGGACGCGAGAATGACGCCGACAATTACCGCAGAGAGAAGTCGCCAGTGAGCAAGCGTTCGCTTGACTATGAGTTGGAACGGATTACCAATCATGTTGTAGACGAAGTGAACCCTTCTCGGGCCATCGGAGCAATTTCTACTTGATGGAACGTCCGGACAGAATTGGTTACTCCGGCCAGAACGATGGCGAATATCGCCGTTATTGTAACCAGAGGAAGCATCCAGTTGGTTTGCAACATAAACGGTGGGAGTAGTTGATCACCAGTTCCTGTGTGTGCCATTGATGCGACCATCAACGAGCTGACCGATAATCCTATGGCGATTCCAACAAGAATTCCGGTCAGAATGGCCGGCAATAATTCGGCGACTGTACTGACCCAGTAATTTCGAGTACTCGCTCCTAATGCAAGGATCAGTGCTGAATCACCCTTCGTTCGTAATGAATACGCCGCAAGGAAAACGGCGTATGCCATGAGCACTACTAGGCAAGCAATGATTGTTGCGATGATGCTCATCCCGCGCCATCCGGCCACAGCGATAGGATCGACAAACGTGCTATTGATTCGCTCGGCACGTGAATTGATTCGTGCAAGCCTGAAGATGCTACGAACGTTTTCAGTAATTTCTTCACTTGTGAGGTCGGTTGTATTCAAGCTGGCAAATAGTTCGTTCGGCGTCACGCTACGGCGACCTCTCAGTTCGATGAAATCGATAATTGCATCAATATCGGCGATTGCGAACGGTCCGCGGTTAGGGTCCAGTGTTGGAAAGTATTTGATCGTGTCGATTACCTCAACGGGTACCAATCCGCCCTGAACGTCGATAGCGAATGGGCGACGTAATCCGACTCCCGTTTGATCCATGAAAGTTTGACTCGCTATCAGCGGAATGGGCCTATCGACGGCGCTGCGATAGATTCCTCGAATCCCTTGATTCGACCCTCGGCCAAGCGAGATGTTTCCGACTCCGGTTCCGACATCATTTTGGACGATCCCTGAAACGCCATCAGGCTCAGGAGTTATTGTGAAACCGGTGTCCTGACCTTCTGTCGTCGGAAGCCCTGTCCAGAGTTCTGGTAGATCGAAATCAAGCACCAGATGATTTTGCCCATCGGCGGTGATAGCAATTAGATCGTCGACGAACACATTAATTGGAGGAGCGCTGTCGGGGCCGACTTTCAGGAAGGTTTGGATCGAAGTGATCTGAATCGGTTCAGGGAATTTCGATAGTGTTCCGGTTGTACGAAACCATCCTTCTGTGAACAGACCCATATTGATCGTGTGCGTATCGTTGATTCCATCTTTGACAACGATCCATAGTTCGTGATTCGGAGTGAGAGGTTCACTCTTTGCCCAGATCGATATTTCGGAGGTGTTTGGCGGTAACTCAATCGATTGTGGCAGCACGCGAACAGCCAGCCGGTCGACCATCTGATGGACCGCAACATCTGAGTCGGAGAAATCGTCCCTGAACCAAGCAACTTGTTGGAAGTCGATCGGATCTATGGCCAGTAGCGTGAAATAACTTCCAATTGAGGTAGTCCCAACGGTCGATCCCGTTCTGAGAGCTGGCGTTGCCACATCGATTGACTCAAGATTGCGAACTTTTTCTAAACGGTCACGATCGACTTGTCCTGTGGTGCCTGTCGTGGTTACGTGAATATCAGAAGCAGTACTGTACAAAACTTGTTCGTTCGTCGATTGCTCTAGAGTCGAAACGACCGAGCCGGCGACGATCGCAGTGCTGATCGATAACGCAAATGCCAACATCGGCCAGCCATGAAAGAACGGACGCCTCGCAACACTGATAAGTCCGAGTCCGAGCGCGGTGGAGTTCGACTTGAGTCCAACTCTGGCGAGTACCCGGGTGATGATTGGGAACAACCTCAACGCAACTAGTGAACTTGCCATCACGATGAGTACAGGAGCCGCGAGAAGGCTGATATCGGGTGTGAACTCTCCTTCTCGTTCTGAAACAACAACGGTACTTCGTGCGCTGACTTCCCACCAAACAATTCCACTCAGAGCGACCAGCAAAGCGTCGATATAAAAACGCTGGAACCACGGTGCGCAGGTTGGGCGTGCGTCCGATGATCGGGAAGCTGCCATAGTCGATCTGTCCCAGAAAGACGACGACGCTGTTACGACCAGCACCGTACCTATTGCCGCGCTGAATGACCATATCCAAGTCGAAGGAGACAATTCGACTGGCATCATGCTCCCACCAGTTATCGAATTGTAGGTTGGTAGATACCCAAACGCGCGTATTGCCAGCAGAGAAGCGATCGGGGCGACTATTGCAGCGGGAACGGAAATGACGGTGGCTTCTACAACATGAATCCAAAGTTGTTGCCTGATGTTGAAACCGCGACTTCTGAGCATCATGTATCCAGATACCCGACGACGACCAAGCAGGCCTGCTGTCATTGTTAGGTAGAAGGCGACACACGCGAGGATAAGCAGTGCAAGTAGCAGTAGAGGAACGCTTCCGAACAGCGCCCTCTTTTTCATCGACTCAATTCTCGGAATCATCTCAGTGATAACGAACGGACGCGCTATAGTATCTTCGAGCTGAAGTTTCAGGCCTTCGAACGCCGACTCCAATTCAGCGACCGATTTTTCGGCCAGCAATGATTGATCGGTGTAGATGAACCAGTCGTACGATGCAGGTAGTCCTGTATTTGCTTCTGCAACCTCGGTGAACATCGAATTGCTTGTGGGGAGCATGATTAGCGGTTGTTCACGCCCTTCAATGGCTGGTGCCAAATATACTTCGCCTAACTGCAACCAGAACACTTCTGATGAATCGGTCTGCTCAAAGGTGCCTGTTACAACAGATCGAACCAGCCCGGTCCCTCGGTCGATAGGTTGTGAGTTGATTACATCGCCGACCGATATTTGAAGTGCAGTGGCTCGATCATGGAATACGGCGACTTCGATCGTAGCTTCACCATTGACCATGACAACAGTGTCTGTTGGAGCGACTCCTTCAATGTAATCGACGTGATCATTGAAGTTTTCTATGTACTGGAACGCACTTAGAGATGCGAGACCATCTTTTCTCATAGGTTGATCCAGCCAGCCCCACCAATGCTCACGGCTCTTTACTAATCCGGTCGTATTTTGAACCAGGTCGCCGAGATGAGTGTTGGTTGCAGAAAACACGGCTGTGTCTGCAAGAAAATGATCTTCGGCCGACAGTGGTATCCAAGAGGAGTTGATGTGTACGTTGGTGTTTATATCCCCGACGTCTTCTACTGCCGCCCGCATCGAGATTACCTCCATCGAACGGCTGTACTGAGGAATTCCGGCGGCAGTAGCGGTGGCAAACATGGCGCCAACCATGAATCCGACGATCATCCAAGGATCGGAGTTGGCGCGTGTTCGTATTAGTCTTATCAGGTTCAGAATCGTTCTCTATGCATTCCGCTTTGGTCGGTTAAGTACTGGAGCACATGACTTAAACACCTCAAGGGAGTCGAATAAGCTCTGACGATTGACATCTTCGCTTGATACGCTGGCAAAACAGAATTTAGTCTATTCGACCCAGACAATACCATTGCAGTGACTCTAGTACGCCTTACAAAACTCCTGAATATTGCATTTGTAGCAATTGCATTTGCGGTTGTCGCAGCGGCTTGTACAAGTTCAGGAAGCGAAGATACCGATGTTGAGTCGACCAACTCAACAACAGTGGTTGGTAGTACTGAGCAAGAGCCAGAAGTAACAGCGGTTCACACGCCGACACCGGTTTCGCATACGCAAGATGATCAACCGCTTTTGACTCCTGAGTTAGTCGATATTCTTACGCCGTCTGTGGTGCAAATTGCGGTCAGTTTGAATCGCGGTCAGGGCGTTGGCACTGGCGTAATCCTCGATCAAGAAGGTCTGATCCTTACGAACTGGCACGTTGTCGAGGGCGCAATTACGATAACGGTGGCGTTCGAGAATGGAACAATTTCCGAAGCCGAGCTATTCAGGCGCGATCTACAACTGGATATCGCAATAATTAAGGTGCCGGGGCAGGCTTGGCTCAAGCCAGCGATTTTCGGAGATTCGGATGCACTACGTGTCGGGGAAGATGTTGTTGCAATTGGGCATGCTCTGGGTTTGAGAGGTGGGCCGACGGTCAGCAAAGGTGTGGTCAGTGCACTCGACCGAACAATCGTCGGGGAAGCGGGTGGCAATCTGACAGGGCTCGTTCAAACCGATGCCGCAATCAACGAAGGTAACTCTGGCGGCCCGCTCGTGAATATGTTCGGTGAGGTTGTGGGTATCAACACCGCAAAGATCGACAATGGTGATCGGATCGGATTTGCTATCAATATCAACGATGCCAAGAAATCGGCTTACAGCCTGATTGCACAGGGGCCGGTGCCGCCTCCTGGATTTCTTGGGGTCGGCGGCGTGGACGTGACTAGAGCGCTCGCCCGCGCATTACGACTGCCGGTTGGTGAAGGGTTTGGTGTGACTGTGCTTGAACCTGGATCGCCAGCCGTGGAAGCTGGAATTGAACTCGACGACATTATCGTTCAGCTCGATACTACTGAGATCACTCGTGGCCAGGATCTGACTGACTTCCTCCGAGATCATCCGAGTGGAAGTGACGTGAAAATCAGCGTTGTTAGAGACGCTCAATTCCTTGTTTCACTGGAAGCTACTCTGACCGATCGTCCCGAACGGTAACACCTAATTCGTAATCTGGTTGAATATCCGGTTCTCGGGTATTTTTTTTGTGACCATTCGTCCAGAATGTGCTGAAGTGTTCAACTTGCGACTTTCGAAGGACAATCGAATGACCGACCAAACTGGTTCAGAACTCAAAGGTAAAGTGGCGATTGTTACTGGAGCCGGTCGTATGCGCGGGATCGGCCGAGGTACTGCGATTGTTCTTGCAAAAATGGGAGCAAACGTTGTTGTGACCGGCACCGGTCGAGATCGGAGCACGTTTCCGCAGGATGAGAGAGATGCTGGCTGGCGCGATATCAATTCGACTGCTGAGCAAATCGAATCGTACGGCGTGCGGGCACTTCCGCTGGTCTCAAACGTAGCCGATCAAGCAGATGTGCAAAATATGATCGACGCTGCTGTGACTGAATTTGGTCGACTCGACATCATCGTGAATAACGCAGCGGCGCCTTATGGGTCGGATCGCGTTTCGGTGTTGGATATGGATACAGACGTATTTAAGGCAATTATAGATGTGAAGCTGATGGGTACTTTTTACGCCTGTAAAGCCGCCGCCGCTCAAATGGTCAAACAGGGCGGTGGTGGGCGAATCGTGAATCTTTCATCGACCATGGGTAAGAGTGGACGAGCTAACACCAGCGCCTATAACGCAGCCAACTTTGCAGTCGATGGCTTTACTCAGGCATTGTCGAAGGAGGTTGGGTCTCATGGGATCACTGTGAACAGTGTGTGCCCAGGGCTTATCGATACGTCACGACTCGATCCGATGGGGCGTACAGATCGATGGGATGCTCGACTTACCGAGATTCCGCTGAGACGGGCCGGCACTGATGAAGAAGTTGGCGAGCTTATCGGATTTTTGTGTAGTCCGAGAGCCGCGTACATCACTGGTCAGTCGATTAACGTCAATGGTGGCGTTATCACCGAACGTTAGATATCGAGACCATCGAACACAGCGATTTCAATGAAATCTTCTACTTGATCATCCCAAGCGAACTGACGCGCCTCAACCACACGGTTTCCATCGATTCCGATGACAATTTGTTGCACCGGATAAGCCGGACCTTCACCCCATGGATCGGACGCGTTGACCTTATCAGTTTCTGAAAAGTAGGCTCGTCCGTTCGGATGCGAGTGATAGATGATTCGTGGCCGGATATCGTCATCCAGTGTGTGATTTAGATCGAGCAAATCGTTGCTAGAGATAACATACGCAGTTTGGGCTGAGCGATCTTTTGCCGTTGGGTGGGTTTCCGGTTCATAAGCATTAACTGCTCGTCTGACGCCCCCTGCGACGTTGGAATCCTTGTTCCCAGTCAGCCAGCCACAGCACTCGTTCGGAAACGATTCTCGGGCGTGCATAAATATCTCCTCCAGCGAAGTGCGTGGGACATTGATGGGATTTGGTGTTGGCAAATTATGTTCCTGGGTGTTGTAGCAGTTGATTGAGTATATGTCGGACTGGCGCGTGTTCGATTGCCAATAATCCACCGATTGGCGCACCCAATTTGTCTGGAACCAAACCTCGTAAAGAATTCGTCTAAACCACAGATAAAAATCACTGTTTTAGAAGGATATCTAAACCCGCTGCCATGTAAATTAGCGGGGTCGCTAATTTGCTGAGTGACAGCTTCTGGTACGTTCGTGGCTGGATGTGTCACGATTTACTAGTGAATTTCACTAACTACGGATCTGTTTTATAGATGCCCGGACTTCCAAAAAGCTGGATAGATCGAAGACGACGCAAGTTGCGTCGAGTTCAGCGCGAGGCATTAGCTCGAATCGGGCTTTCGACGGCGGGTGCTCCGTCAGTCGGCGAAACAACGATGTGCATCGCATATATGTGCCCGTGGGCTCATGCATGTGGTACTGCCACGCCGCGACCTGCTTTGGTCGCCGAGCGTGATTGCTTGAGGAAATTTCCTATGGAACATCGTCCTGATTCGGGTTTGTCAGACGTAGCCCTCGATAATCTGGCGAAACATCGTGAAGACGGTATAAGGCTGGAGAGCGTAACCGTCTCGGTTCTTGATGAATTTAGGCCGAATGGCCCGACTCCTTCGATGAACCAAAAAAGACCAGCACGGCCGATTTACGATTCGGGTGTTCAAGGTAAATCGTTTCTTCCACAGTTCGAACAGATTAATGCGGTACGGCGTGGTTCATAACACCCCGTATCGACGTCGGAATTTGGTTACGACTGTGCGATCTCTGGTTGAAACAACAAGATCAAGATCATCGTGGTCAACATTCGTGATGAATTAGATCTGTTTGGTATCCGCAGCGGTAGGAATTGCTTGAGCATGCCGGACAGCCCACATATCCACTGTTGCGGTCATGGCTGAACGTTCGAGGCTAGTTTACCGAGCCTTGGCCGCGCAGTTCAGAGATTTCACCGTCGGTGAAGCCGATATCTGCAAGAATTTCATCGGTATGCTGGCCTAAAGATGGCGATGATTTGAGTTCCGGCATTCCGGCCCCGAACGTAAGAATCGGTCCTGACGTTCGTATTTTGTGACCGGTGTGGTGATTTAGTTCGACGACATAATCGTTGGCAAGCACTTGAGCATCGTCGACCATTTCTTCAACGAATCTGATCGGTTCACATGGAATATCGTGTGACCTAAGTTCAGTGAACCAGTGCTGGGTTGATTTACTGGCGAAAATCGCTTCGAATTTGTCTGCGAGATCGAGTCCAAGTTGTACGGCTTCAGATGTTGAGTCATCGTAGTTTGGATCAGTAACCCGAGGGTCCTTCAGATCAAACACGTCAAGTAGTCTCGCCCTTGCATGCACAGCGAGCGTGCCCAGAGTGATACCGCCATCGAGAGTTTTGTATGCACGGTAGTAACAGCGATATATTACCGGTCTGACTGCCATCTGGTAGCTTTCTTGAATCTCCTCGTAGTTGGCACCTTTTTTGATGAGATCTGGACGTATGTTTTCAAACCACTGTTTGGCGGGGGCTGGTATTCCTTCGACATCGGCGATGCGTAGGGTTTGCATGGCTATAGCATTGGCAAGAAGGCTAGTTGATACAAGTTGGCCTTTGCCGGTTTTGCTTCGTCCGATAATGCCAGCTAGTATGCCGTTAGCAGCGGCATACCCTGTCGAAAAATCTATGTAAGACGATGACCACACGACCTCAGGTTGCCCGCTTTTGGTGATCTTCCCTTCACTGGCAACTGCCCCTGTATAGCCCTGAACGATTAAATCGAATCCGGGCATATCTGCCATATGACCTTTTGATCCGTAGGCAGTAATATCGACGTAGATGAGCTTCGGGTTGATTTTCGCAACAGATGCGTAGTCGATGCCGAGTTTGACTGCGGTATCGAGTCGGTTATTGGAGATAATTCCGTCGGCCGATTCGATGAGCATTCTAAGCGCTGCACGCGCTGAATCCTGCTTGAGATCAAGGCAGATGCTACGCACACCACGGTTGAGCGGAATAAACACCCTACTTTCATTCTTGGCGAACGCGCTTGCGTGCCGCCACGGATCACCTGCGGGTGGCTCGATCTTGATCACATCGGCACCCATATCTGCGAGTAGTTGCCCTGCCCATGGGCCTGCGACAAAACTGCCGAACTCTAGCACCCTGATTCCATGTAACGGTCCGTCCATAGCAACTTGATCTGCTGGCATGCTGCGATTTGTACCCCTGCTCGTCTAAATGTTGGTAGGTGTTGTTGCTTCGGGCGGATGTTACCGTCGTTCAGCTTTGTATGTGGTGCGAATGTTGTAAGGGAAATTAAAAAAAAGCCCGACGATGTTATGCGCCGAGCTTTTGCTTCGATTTTTATGTTGTCGTTAACCCAGCTTGGGAGGTATGACAAGAACTGGACGCCGAGCGGATCGAATCACCTTATCTGCAACACTGCCGACAACCCAACGTTTTAAGCCCCCGGAACCGTGCGATGCCATGACCACAATGCTGTTTTCACTTTCAGATGCTTCGTCAACAATTTGCTGTGACGGACTTCCTGTCCTGATGCTCGCTCTGGAATTTAACCCAGCAGCCTTAGCATCCTGAACAAACCCATCGAGATATTCTGTGATTTCTTGCTTCTGAGAATCAATTCCGAAATCACCGGCGTAGTCGCCTCCACCGTATTCGATGCCTGCGACTCCTACGCCGAAGAATGGGAGCCTTAGAACTTCAACAAAAACTATTTCAGCGCCTGCTGCTTTGGCGATTTCTGCTGCTGGTTGAACAGCGGTTTCTGACAGAGTCGATCCATCAAGTGGGACGATCACTCTGTGAGGGCCGCCACTCGTATCATTGAATTCGTGAATTTCACCCGGATAGAGTGTGAATACTGGAATCGATGTTGAATGAAGCACCCGATCAGTAACGCTGCCCAGCACTCCCCTTGCCAACGCTGACTCTCTGTGAGTAGCCATAGCAATAATGTCTACCTTATGAGAGTGTGCTTCAGAGACGATCACCTCGGCGGGTGAGCCAGCACCGACGCTGATTTTTGCTGCCACTCCTGTAGTTTGAATTTTGTCGGCTTCCACCTGAAGATCTTTTTCTGCTTGCCCAATTGCATCGTCTATAACGTCAGACGGCATTCTGGTCACGCCGACAGCGCCGCGTTCTGAATTTTTGTAAAGATTGCGAGTTGTCGCTTCGAGAATATCGATGTCTTCTGGGTCGATAACTGAAAGAAGAATAATTTCCGCTTTTAGCGCACTTGCCAGTCCTGTAGCCCACCCCACGATCTTTCGAGAATGTTCTGAGCCATCGAGAGGAACAAGTATTTTCTTAAACATAAATAGTGACCGCCCCAGAGTGTTCTCGAACTTCGCCCACAGTTATATCTGCCAAATCACACTAACGTCGATGACGTGAACGACCCGTGAGCGCACGCGGCTGAAAATGACTCTTGAAATGATGAAAAAGTGAGGCTTACGCTTGTTTGAACTGAGATCTGCAGCGGTGGTGCAACAGTAGCTGGTACTTGACGCGTGGCGATATAGGGCGCGAGATGACCGGGCGCACCACCCGTGCGTCCGACCCAGTGGAAGAAAAGGTTTTGCAATTACAGCGAACACAAAACCTTGGAATTTTCCAACCCTGTCGACAAAACGAGTTTGCCGTTCTGGGACGGACGACGTGCTTTGTCGATTATGGGTTTACTTGAGTAGATACAGCGTTGGGTAAATAAAAACCCATGCTACATCTACGAAGTGCCACCATTTGACTGCACCTTCCACTGCCCATTGATTGTCGCCGATAGAGTCTGTATTTCGAACCCGGAAATATACGAATCCGAGTGTTAAAACACCGGTTAAGACGTGTGTGACGTGCACACCAGTAAGTGTGAAAAGTACTGTGCCAAATGCAGTAGACGGTGGGAAGTGCTTGAATGCTTCGTGCCATTCGAAGCCGACTCCAAATACGAAAATTATGCCCATTGCCATGGTGGCCAGAAGCATCCTTTTGGCTCCATGTACGTCGCCATGTTCTGCCGCTGCTTCAGCTCGGTATGCGGTCAAACTGCTGAGCAAGAGAAGGATCGTGAGGCTAAGCCCCAGAACCTGAGCGACTTCTTCCGGAGTACTTGTTCCTACGACAAAGAACCTTGACGAGAGAAGGGCAATGAAGAACGAAGCGTCGGAGACCAGGAATAGCCATAATCCAAGTCGGTTGATCGTAAGTGGATCGAACCGGTGATTAACGCGTGGTGCGTGTTCATGTGTCACTGGTTTAGTCCTCTTCCCCGTCGGCTTCTGGATCGTCACTTAGCATTCCGAACCAAGCATCGGAAATGTGTTCCCACAACTGTCCGAAGTGCATGAAGTACTGAATGATTAGCCATGCTTTGGCAAGGCCAGCGATTAGTAGAAGTGCGAACAGTATCGCCTTGTCGTCTACGGCTATCGCGACGATGAACTCTGCCACGGTCATCACTGCAAGGATGCCGATAACGATCCAGCCAGTCTTCAATGTTTCTTGAATTGATTTATGCATTTACTTAGTCACCCTCAGCCGGTGCTGAGTGGGCTGGTTTACCAAATCGGGCGTGAGTGACGGTTTCGTCGCCATAACCGTACGGATCACCGGTCACGACCGGGAACTCGTCGAAGTTCTCTAGTGGAGGTGGCGAAGTTGTCTGCCACTCGAGAGTTGTTGCATCCCAAGGATTGTCAGGAGCCTTCTTGCCACGGATCCATGAGTTCAGCATGTTGTATATCCATGGTAGGAACGACAAGCCGAGACCGAACGCAGCAATCGACACTATGAGGTTCATAGATTCGAACTCAGGTGGGTACTCGGCAACACGCCGGTTCATTCCAACAGTTCCTGGTATGAACATCGCCAAGAACGTGATGTTGTACAAGATGAACATTAAGCCGAAGTGAATTCGACCCAGCGTTTCGTTGTACATGCGGCCGGTGATTTTAGGGAACCAGTAGTAACCAGCTGCGAAGATGGCGAATATCTCACCACCCATGATTGTGTAGTGGAAGTGCGCTACAACGAAGTAGGTGTCTTGAAGTGCAATATCCGTAGCGACGTCGGCAAGGAAAATTCCGGTAAGTCCGCCGATCGTGAAGTTGAATACAACTCCCAAAGCGAACAGTAGCGGTACCTTGAGCCGTAACTTGCTGCGCCACAACGTTCCCAAGGCCGATAAGAAGACGATTCCTGTCGGTATCGAGATCAACTCAGTAAGAATCATGAACGGACCGTGTAGGCTTTCGCCCATTCCACTTGTGAACAGATGGTGAGCCCAAACGACGAAGCTCAAAGCGACGATTAGAGCGAATGCTCTTACCACCCATCTGTAAGCGAATAGTGGCTTTCTTGAGAAGTGGCTAATGATCTCGAGTTCAGCTCCGAACGCCGGCAGGATCATGATGTAGACCGCGGGGTGTGAGTAGAACCAGAAAACGTGTTGGTACAACAGTGCGTTGCCGCCGGGAGGCGAGAAGAACACCATGTTGAAAATCCGCTCGAAGATGATCATCAGCAGGCCGTAAGCGACCCACTGTGTAGCTGTTAGCGAAATGATTGAAGCTGCGAGTACTGACCATACAAAGATTGGTAATCGGCCCCAAGTCATGCCCGGAGCTCGCTGCGTGATGATTGTTGCAATGAAGTTCATCCCACCCAGAATCGAAGAGATTCCGAACGTTAGGAACGCCAGTTCAAATAACAGACCCCCAACCGGAGTCTGTGTTGATAGAGGGGGGTATGCCGTCCAGCCAGTATCAAATCCCCCGAACAGAGGAGACAGCAGCAGGAGTACAACGACCGGAGGAATGACCCAGAAACTGAGTGCGTTGATCCGAGGGAATGCCACGTCTTCAGCACCAATCATGAGTGGAAGTACGAAGTTTGAGAACCCGCCCATAACTGTTGCGACCGCGACGGCCACCATCATTATTCCATGGAGGCTCATCGTGGTGTTGTAGGTGGTTTTAGTGAAAACGTTCTGACCAGAGTCAGCGAGTTCCGCTCTCATGAGCATGGCCAGAATTCCCGCCAACAAGAAAACCACTACAAGTGATGTTATGTATTGGATACCGATCACTTTATGATCGATATTGAACCTCAGATAACGTTCCCAGCCCCCTGATGGGTTGAGGTCTGTGGATTTACCGAACCAGTTACGGCCCCATGCTTTCCACATTCCGACACCCATGAGCCAACCGATTACCGCAAACACGTACCCGAGTACGATCAACGGCTCTTGGGCGTCTTCACCGGTCATGTTGGTGATGCCAAGCGAAATGCCAGCACCGATAACAAAACCGATTGCGGCGTAAATAGCGCCTCTGACTAAAGGCATAAAAGCTGCCACTTAGGAGTCCTCTTGAACTTTCAGGCCCTTAGCCCGCTTTGTCTGCGATCCATTGTTCGAATTCGGCAGGTTCTACGACTTCGATGCGCGTAAACATCAGTGAGTGATCTCTCCCGCAGAGTTCGGCACACTGGACCCTGAAGTTGACGTCGTCGTTGAAGTGACCGGTCTCTGTTGTGATGACGTCGTAGTAGGTCATCAATCCCGGAACCGCGTCGATCTTCATTCGGAATGCTGGAATCCAGAAAGAGTGAACAACGTCTTGGTCTTCAGCTGTGACATTGAATCGAATCAGCGAATCGTTCGGAAGAATGAGCATGTCGTCCTTCGAGAAC
>JABMNN010000084.1 GCA_013204545.1 Chloroflexota bacterium
ATTGTTGAGAAGGCATTGCGGCTGCAAGCGGCGAAGATGGATCGCCATTTACTAACTGTTTGATGCCTTTGAGATTCAACCCTGCTGTTTGGAGTTCTTTAATCTTTACGATCAGGTTTTCAAAATGTACGGGATACAGGGCACGTGTACGACTGGTCTTCCGTGGTGGCGGCAGGACTCCAATCCGAACGTAGTAATTGATAGTTGCCGTCGTGACACCAGTACGCCTTGATAGTTCACTGACTGACAAGCTGCCCTTTTCAGTGTTGGCAACGGAGTTTTTTTCAGAGTTTTTTGGATTTCCTGAACTGGTCATGAGGACATGTTAAGAATTATGAAAACCGACGCTGGAGATTGGGCGTAGCAGTTAATAGGAAGCGAGCTCTTCATCCTGGAACCGTGCACCAGCCTGAGGGGCTCGCTTTCTTGCGTATTGATTCGTTAGGGTTGAACAGGTCAGGCAAGTCGACTAGGTCTGAAGCATAGCGTAGCGGCAGAATATTTGTGATTTGTTTACCGCCTTGTACCTCGTCCATAACTCCCAATTCGCCAGCGAATATTCATGCAGGATAAAAAATAAGTCCTGTACCTACTCCCAGCGAAACATCTTTGTTGCGATAGCGAAGCTGATTACGATCCACACGCCAAGCCCAAGAAGTTCACTACCAAGAGTTGTAATCGAAGCTCCCTCTACTGTGATCGCTCTCATGCCATCGGCTAGGTAGGTCAAGGGTAGGTATTGCGACCACCTCGTTAGCCAATCTGGCATCGCAGAGAGAGGGAAGAACACACCCGAGAGGAACATCATTGGCATCGAGATGATATTAGCCACCGGAGCAGCCGTCTCTTCGTTTTTAGCCCAACCAGAAACGGCAAGTCCGATTGCGATGAATAAGGCTCCGCCAAGTAGAGCCAGAATCGTTAAGTCGAACCAAGCACCTAACCTCCCCGCACCGACGCTCACACCTAGAACGATCGCGCCGACAATGACCAATACGTAGGTCTGTAAAACAACGACTATGGCTTTGGTCGTTAGTTGTCCGGCAAGGAAGTGCGCTGCACCGATTGGAGTGGCTTTCATACGACGCAGTACACCCTGAGATTTGAACCGTACAAGTGTGAAAACGACTGTGAAGAGTCCCGTCTGCATGATCGCCATAGCTGCGATGCCAGGTATCAACCAAGCTTTAAAACCCTGCCCCTGCCCTGTAATTACGGATTCTGAGATACCTATTGAATTTTCTACTCGGTACTCATCCGGTACTTGAGCAAGTTCTTTGAAAACAGCATCTGTTACTTTGCCTAATATGGTCGAAATAACAGCGCGTTCTTGTTGGAATCGCTCGTCGTAGGTCACTTTTATTTCTGCGAACTCTCCAAGTGTTCCGTAATTGACCGGAATTTCGATTACAGCACGGCTGCTTCCGAATTCGAGCTCGTGGTGAACTTCATCGAATGTGTCGACTGAAACGTTGAGTAGTTTCTGCTGATCGTTGCCTTCCAACGCATGAATCAACGCTCTAGAAGCGTCATTTTCTGCGGCGTCATATATTCCGACATCAGGCGATGCATATTTATCGAAATTCATGATTCCGAAGATGAGCATGATGAGCAGCGGGAAGAACAATGCCCAGAACAAGGCTTGCTTGTTCCGGAAGTACATTTTCAGCGAGGCGACTGTGAGTGCGAGGTAGATTTTCATAGGAGTTAGTCTCGAAGATCGTGGCCAGTGAGATTTAGGAACACGTCATCGAGGGTCGCTTCACGCACTCGCTTTTCTGGCTTGAACCCGGTCGCCAGAAGCTGGTCGATTAAAGCATCTGGAGTGTCGATAGCAATGATTTCGCCGTTTTCTATCACTGCAATTCGGTCGCACAATTCTTCGGCTTCTTCCATGTAGTGAGTCGTCATAACGATCGTTGCACCACTCTTCTGAATTGTTCTTACAAGCTCCCACAGCTGCCGTCGGGCTTGAGGGTCGAGCCCCGTAGTTGGCTCATCCAAGAACAAAACGACTGGGTCGTTCACCAGTGCGACAGCGACAGAGAGTCGCTGTTTTTGACCTCCTGACAACTCTGCATATTTCGTTTTTTTTCGATTATCCAGTCCAACCCTCGAAAGTATTTCTACCGGATCTACCTTTGCCAGATAAAGCTTGGCGTACAGATCGACAATTTCAGAAAGTTTTAGATTATCGAAGAAAGCATTCTGCTGGAGCTGTACTCCGATCATCGCCTTCACGGCTGTTGGATGGTCTTTGACGTTGATGCCGTTGATAATCGCATCGCCAGAATCGGCGTTTCGCATCCCTTCAAGTATCTCGACCGTGGTTGTTTTGCCAGCGCCGTTTGGACCCAGCATCCCAAACACTTCACCGCGGTGAACCTCGAACGAGATGCCGTTTACTGCCGTAATGTCACCGTATTTTTTGCGAAGGTCTTTTGCGACGATCACCGGATCGATTGCAGTATTCATGTGATCAGACGTGCCTCGGGTTTACCAGAATTCGAAAAATCGCCGCAGCGCTATGGAGAACTTGAACAGAATCGGGATAGAATCTGCACTCGGTCGCCAATTCAACAAGCGCCGCGTACGAGTCTATTAGAATCTGCATCCTGAGAGAATTCCCATTGAGTATTGAATACGTGAATTTCGGGACTGCTGGTGTGAAAGTATCCAGAATGGCATTAGGGCTGGGCTTTCGTGGCCAGTTTGACCGTGATGAAGCCGAGAAAGTTGTTCTAACTGCACTCGATTCGGGTATCAACCTGATCGATTGCGCTAATGTTTACGGCTTCATGGACGACCGCCGGAATATCGGTAGCTCTGAGCAGGTGCTTGGGAAGGCATTGAAAGGGCGACGTGACGATGTTGTAATTACGTCGAAAGTGTTTAGTCCGACTGGCTCCGGACCTAACGATCAGGGACCCTCACGATTCCACGTGATGCGAGAGGTTGAGCGATCGCTGACTCGGCTCGATACCGATCATATCGATGTCTATCTTTTCCACGGTGTTGAAGACATGAGCCTGTTCGAAGAGCAGTTCCGCACTATGGAAACGCTAATCCAACAAGGCAAAATTCGTTACGTTGGAGTAAGCAATTTTCAGGCGTGGCAAGTCATGCAGGCGCTACAGGTGCAGAAACGAATTAACGCACAGCCACTGATCGCAGTCCAGAATCCTTACTCGCTGATGAACCGGACACAGGAAGACGAACTGTTCCCAATGGTTCGTGAAACTGGTGTCGGAATCATGGCGTACAGTCCGCTGGGTGTAGGTTTACTCAGCGGAACATATAAACCTGATGAAGTACCCGGTGAAAGCACACTGTGGGGCTCAAAGCGAAAGGGTTCTATTGCCACCTACATGCAGGGCATGGCAGGCAAAGTGATCGCCGCCGTCGGCGAAGTCGCTGCTGATCTGGGAGTTTCGATGCCTCAGGTAGCTATGGCGTGGGTGATGTCGCATCCTGAAATCACGGTTGCGATTTCAGGGGCTGACACTGTAGATCAAATAGCTGACGTATCAGGTGCACTCGAACTCAAATTGCCACCCGAAGCTACCGCCAAACTTAACGAGGTTTCGTACGGCATGCGAGCCGTGTTAGACGGTAATCCGAGTGACATTGCTGACGATCTGGAATAGCGCAAGGCTGTACAGAAAGCCTTCTCCCTAACAATCAAAGCTAGGAATTATTAGTTGAAAGTACTACTTGTCGGTGGGGCAGGAATGGTCGGTTCGTTCATCACTCCGTATCTCCAGAAAGAACACGACATCAGCGTCCTCGATCTCGCTGAACCCAAACATGACGGTGTCGAATTCGTAAAAGGCTCAGTCACCGATCCCGAAGCTATCAAAAAAGCCGTTGACGGCATCGATGCATTCATCTGGCTCGTCATGCGAAGCCCGCAAGGCGGGTCAGTTACCGACCAAGATCTGAAGATCATCCGAGAGAACTACGAAATCAACTGCCTCGGACTTCACACTTTCCTCTGGCTGGCGCAGGGTGCAGGAGTCAACAAGGGTGTCTACACAAGCTCAATGAGTGTTCATTACCGGGCTCGTGACTACTATAAAAATGAAGATGAACTTCCTCTAGACACTCCTAGCGCTTACGGTTTGAGCAAGGGATTTGGCGAGGGTATTTGTCGTTATTTCGCCTCGTGGTTTGATATGAACATCACAGCGCTGCGAATCACAGGGCCGCGGGCTCGGGCGGCATATATTGAGGAACGAGCACAGCCCGTCACAGGTCGACCCGATGGTTCGAAGCCATTGTGGGTGACCGATGAAGCCGATCTAGCAAGGGCGTATCTGGCAGCTCTAGAAAATGTGCAGGTCGGACACGGCCGCTTCGACCCTGTCTTTATCGCTGGTGACGAGAACGAACAAGAACACAACCTCACGAAGGCTAAGACTTTGCTTGGTTGGGTTCCGCAATCTCATCTTGAGATCGAAGCTTAGTGCGCATCGCAGTTATCGGAAGCGGCAGCGTCGGCACAGGGCTTACGAAGTCATGGTCGAAACTCGGGCATTCGATTGCGATCGGTTCACGATCCCCTGGGTCCGGACGCATCGTTGGTCTGGTAACTGAGATCGGAAGTGGTATTGAAGCCGCTACTGTCGCTGAATCTGCAGTCGGCGCCGACATAATCGTTCTTGCCGTTCCGTGGAGTGCAGCCGAAGTCTCGATCGAAGCACTCGGTGACCTCACCAATCGAATCATCATCGACGCCACAAACCCATTCGTAAAAGGCCTAAATCTCGAAATCGGTCACACCGATTCCGGTGGTGAACAAGTAGCGAAATGGGCGACCGGAGCGCACGTTGTCAAGGCGCTGAACATTGTCGATGCCAGACTCCTCGACGGTAAAAAACTCAACAATCGAGAAATCACAATCCCAATCTGCGGCAACGATCCTGAAGCCAAGAAAATCGTTGCCAACCTGATCACCGAACTAGGGTTCGACGTTATCGACGCCGGCAAGTTGGAAGTTTCTCGCCTCCTCGAACCACTCTGCCTGTTGATGGTCAAGCTCTCAATGAAGAAAACCCTAGGCAACGAGATCGGCTTTCGGGTGTTGCGGGACTGAGTCCACAGATAGCCGCCAGCCCATCTGCTCAGATGCTGAATCAAGTTCAGGATGACAACGGAGATTGCTCAGCGTGACCGGTGATGCCAGGATGAATTGAACTGAGTACGTTTCTACTGTTATCAGGCTATGTCAGAGTGTCTGTCAGTGTCTGTGGTAGTAAACATCTCACATGCCAATGATTGGGTTTTCGTTCTCTTGAAACTGTGTTCCGATGTCTATAATTTTCGAAATTGAATTCCATACAACCCCTGACATCGGCATAAATGTTTGAAACTCTCCATCCTTGATCAATCCCCAATAAGCGTTGGCAAAACCGCGCACGAAGCTATTCAGGCAACGCTCGATCTAGCAGCGGCTGCCGATAAATGGGGTTACACACGCTATTGGCTGGCGGAGCACCACAGCTCTGGCACGCTTGCAGATGCCAGCCCGGAAATATTGCTCGCTGCCATGAGTTCACGAACGAAAAACATTCGGATTGGTTCTGGCGGTGTGATGCTCTCGCACTACAGCCCGCTTAAAGTGGCCGAGGTGTTCCGGATGCTTGAGGCGCTTGCCCCAGGGCGTGTGGATATGGGTCTTGGGCGCGCACCCGGCTCCGATCAAATGGCCAGCTACGCGCTTCAACACGGCCCAAATGCCGATCCGATTGAGAAGTATCCGCAGCAGGTCTTTGACCTAATGCGATACCTCAGTGAAACGTTCCCCGATGAGCATCCATACAGCAAGCTTCGGGCAATGCCAGCTGCGCCAGACTGGCCGGTTCCATGGCTGTTGAGTTCATCACATGGCAGCGCAAGTATTGCTGCGAAACTGGGTCTGCCGCTCTCGTTCGCTCATTTCATCGCTCAAGATGGCGGGCCCGCATACGTGAAGTGGTATCGCGACAACTTCGAACCGTCCAAGTGGTTCGATACGCCACGTGTCAACATCGGTATCTCTGCCATAACAGCTGACACAGCGGAACGCGCGCACGACCTCGCAACGTGCCGTCACGTGATGCGCCTGATGCGCAACAAGGGGCAGGAAATGAATGGCATACGATCCGTGGCTGAGATCAAGGCGATGAACTTTAGCGGCGCCGATGAGGAATTCATCGAGCAACAGCGTGCTAATTCAATCGAAGGCGACCCTGAGATGGTGAAAGCAAAGATCGAGAATCTCGCTGAACAGTACGAGACCGATGATGTGATTGTCCTCACAATCACTCATGACTACGCCGAACGCCAACGTTCATATGAGCTTCTGGCCGAAACGTTCGAACTTAAGGGCGAAGGACGGGTGGAAAACGCCGGAACGAACGGGTAATTACGGTTCTGTCACAGCTCAGTATCGAGCTTGAATGACACACATCAACCCAGACACTAATCCTCAACCCGAGAAATTGGATATTTTGGCAGACATCGATAGCGGTCTGGCGTACTATTTGCGACCAACACCTCATCAGAACATGGTGTTGCTCGCAGCATGCCGGAGATAAGAATTCAATGATTGTCGATGTACACACACACCTTCCGAGTCACCGAGAGACTGTGCCACCGGAAGAAATGAAGATTGAAACGGCGATGAGGTCAGGCGAGAGCGTTCAGTTAACGAACTCAATTGCCGATTATCTGCGAGACATGGGACCCGTCGATAAGGCGTTCATTTTCGGGATTGCTCAGCGTCCGTGGCGACCTGATGAACAGGTTCTCGAGATTGCCGATTGGGGAGGACTGAACCACAACGATGTAGCCGCAGAGACCGCAAAACGCGCCCCCGACAAAATTGTTCCGTTCATGTCGTTGCACCCGCTCGATCCAAACTGGAAAGACGAGTACGACCGCTGTGTAGGTGATCTTGGCTGCAAGGGAATCAAACTGGGTCCGAACTATCAGGACTTCGATCCAACGGGTCCTGAGGCGTTCGAGCTATTTGCCAGACTCGAAGCCGATGGAATACCGATCGTATTCCATCAGGGAACGTCTCCAATGGCGGAAGCTCCTCTCACCTATGCTCACCCACTTACCTCAGACAAGATCGCAATGGCGTTCCCAAAACTAACCATGGTTCTTGCGCACTTGGGTCACCCGTGGCAAAACGACTGTCTTGCCGTCGTTCGTAAGCACCCTAACGTTTGGGCCGATGTTTCCGCTCAGTACTACCGACCGTATTCGTTCTGGCAAGGCATGCGTCTGTTTTACGAATGGGGTGTCACCGACAAGATTTTGTTTGCATCTGATTGGCCGGTAACCCGTCCGCAAGACAACATGGACCACCTGAGAGGTCTGACGAAATTTGCGAAAGATCATCATTTGCCAGATATTCCATCTGAGGCGATTGAAGGGATCATCAACCGAGACTCAGTTGAGATCTTGCGGGTCGGATAGTCACAGCATCCAATCATGAAGTTCTTATTCGTACTCGCACTTGTGTTGATCGTGGCAATGGTCATCTACTTCATGGGTCGTCGGGCTGGTTACGAGCGAGGTCGTGTACATGAGCGCAAAGAATGGTCAACTAAGATTCGAGAGCTAGATGAATAGGGACCGGTCAGGATTGACCGGTACTCCGAAGAAGGGTATTTATTACGGCTGGTACGTAATAGCCGCATTGTTCTTTGCTTCATTTCTAGCGATTGGATCTCGTCAGGGATTCGGAGTTTTCGTAAAAACGTGGGAAGAGGAATGGGGCGTTTCGACCGCGGCAATCTCAGTCGCTGCCGCGACCGGCTGGCTCATGAACGGGTTCTCACAACCTCTGGTCGGTTTCCTAACTGATAAGTACGGTGGCAGGCCGGTTCTGCTTATCTCCCTGACTGTCATGGCTGTTGCGACGATTGGTGTTGCAGCGATTTCCAATGTTTTTGGTCTGATCGTTCTGTACGGGTTTGTGATTTCTTTTGCTTCCGGCGGCATTTCGCCTGCCACAACAGGTGTGGTGGTCGCTCGCTGGTTTGACCGCAAACGTGGAACCGCAATGTCGATTCTGATCGCGGGCGGGTCGGCTGGTGGATTAATCATTGTGCCGTTCCTGAGCTACGTTCTCATTGAATACGGCTGGCGCACCGCATGGGTCATCATTGGGGCTCTGGCTCTTGGTCTTGGAATACCGTTGCTGCTGCTTGTCGTTCGCAGCAAACCCAGTGACATTGGGCTGTACATCGATGGTGAAGAACCGCAGGTGACTGAAGATGGCGAGATCGAAGTCTCAGTGCGGCCTGTGGGTCCAGATTTCGTCGATAGGTGGAAGGATGCCCTGAGTTCGAAACTCATATGGCAGCTTTCGTTTGCCTATTTTGTGTGTGGAATTACGACCGCTTCGATCTCAGTTCACTTCGTGCGGTGGGCGATTAGTGAAGACATCTCTACCGGTACTGCTGCATTGGCATTTGGATTATTAAGTGCGATAAATGCCGCCGGCGTTCTGGTAGTCGGAACACTCTCGGATCGATGGCAGCGGAAGAATCTGCTTGGGGCGGTTTATCTGATTCGCGGATTGGCGTTTATTTCATTGATCGTCGTTCCTGGGTCTCAGGCGATTTGGGCTTTTGCAATTATTGGTGGAATGTCGTGGCTTGCCACTGTGCCTTTGACGGCATCACTTACTGCTGATGTTTACGGGGTACGAAACCTTGGAACACTGTTTGGGCTGGCGAACATGTCACACCAACTCGGCGGTGCTGGAGCTGTGCTGTTATTTGGCTGGGCGTTCACACGGCTGGGCTCGTACGACATTCCATTCGCTGTCGGTGCTGCAACATTGGTAGTGGCAGGAATCGTTTCATTCTCGATTGGTGAGAAGAAGCATTCGGTTCGCTATGTGCAAATACCTGTGGGCGGAGCAGTTGATTCAGATTTGACCGCTGGCGATCAAGGCGGCAGGTAGATGCCGCGATACCCGGAAATTCTTGCTCATCATTCAGAGCCGATTGACCCCGCTTTGTGGGAGTGGCTAAGAGTAAAGATCGATCATGTGCTGGGATTGTCGCCCGGCGTTCTGATGATTCTTTTGGGCACTGTTATCGTGCTGTTTCCGGTCATTGTGATGGCACTGCTTTGGCGGAAACGCCGAAATGGTTGAGAGCGACTAACAGAAAGAAATGAAGGCTTCTGTCGTACTGACATCCCCTCTCTTCCTTTGAGAGGGCGCTCGGAATACGCAGGCACTAGGCTTTGAAGTCTAGAAGATCACCCATGCGTTCGAGAATGGTGTCTAGTTCTTCGTAGTCGAGCTTGTCGAGACTTTTGCCCGCAGGGTTTCGAGTCAGAGGCGTCTTGATGATCCCTCGTCGCCAGTACACAGCCTTGTAAGCATTTGCACCAAACATGAACTCGAAGTTCAATGACGGAATCATCTGCTCCCAAATGCTGCGAGCTTCTTCGGTGACGATCTGAAGACCATTACTATCGACACCACCAGTATTCAGAGCGTTCCACAGCTTCACGTGAGCGTCCGTGATGTGACCCGCCGGCATAGTGCCGCATGATCCTCTGTGGTACTCGTCGACGAGATAACGACCACCCATGCCACCCATCAACCCCTTTACTGCGCCACCAGCTTTTTCGAGCAACTCAGTCATTATTTGACCCGGCAGGTAACTCTCTTCCTTTACGTAGTCGACGTGTTCGACCTCATTGAGCATCTTGACCATCATGTTGGTCGGCACTACTGGTCCTGCTGGTGGCTTGTTGTTTTGGATCCACACAGGTAATTGCCCGGCTTCGGCAATTGCTACGTAGTGATCCCAAACAATCGACCCGGCTGCACCGTTTGGTGGCATCGACATCACGGCGTTGGCTCCGAGTTCGGCAGCATTGCGTGTGAGGTCTTGCGAAATTGCGGTGGATGCTCCGCTGACTCCACCAACAATCGGAACCGCACCATCAACAACCTCGATGCCAATTTTGAGCACTTCTTTGCGTTCTGCATCAGTTAGGAACGGGCCTTCTGAGGCATTCACTGGAAGAACAATTCCGTGAGCTCCTGCTTCGACACTGAATGCGATGCACTTGCGGAGCGATTTCCAGTCGACTGAGAGATCTTCATTGAATGGAGTTACTGGAATGGCGTAGACGCCACGGAATTGGGAATTTCTTGTCATTGGTTTAAGTTCGCTCGCTAAGGGTCTTTTTAGAACGTTGGAAGAATACACCGCAGATTGTGCTATAAGATGCCACATTGATTGAGATCAGCGATAAATTGATCGCCGTACACACAACAAAAAGAGGAATATCGATGGCAGAGACGATGCGAGCAGCGCTGGATGATGGAACTGGTCAGTACATAGTTCAAGACATTCCGATGCCTGAAATGTACGAAGGCTCCGCGATGATCCGTATCTACCAGACCGGTATTTGCGGATCAGATTTGCACGTCACGGCTGCTCGTACTGAAGCGCAAACATTGCCTTCAGGTCACGAGATTGCTGGCGAGATCCTCGAGCTGCCTAAGGGAGAGACGAATCTTAAAGTTGGTGATCGTGTTGCGGTCGAAATGATTGGCGGTGGTCGTGCTTGCCTCAATTGTCATTTCTGCCGATATGGACAGTGGAAGCATTGCATGAACCCTGCCCCAGATACGGGTGGTGGCTTTGCTCAGTACATCACTCGCAAGCCAGCGGGATTGTTCAAGTTGCCGGATTCACTGGACTGGATCGATGGTGGTCTGGTCGAGCCAATGGCCGTCAGTGTGCACGGTTTGCGATTTGGACGCATGCAGCCGGACGATGTTGTTGGAGTTGTTGGATCCTCAACGATAGGTCTTTCATCTATAGCAGCAGCCAAGGCGTTCGGTGCCCGAACCGTGATTGCCTCGGCTCGTCACCCACATCAGGCAGATGCAGCGAAGAAAATGGGTGCAGATATCGTGGTTGATTCAGAAGATGGCGCGTTTGAGGCTGCTTGTTTGGATGCCTCAAACGGTATTGGTGCCGATTTCGTTGTTGAGTCGGTAGGTGGGCACCAGAGCGAATCGTTCACACAGGCGATCAAGGCGACTCGAAACCAGGGGACAATGCTGTATTTGGGTGGTGTAAAAATCCCTATGGAGTTTGATCTGTTCGATCCGATTATTCGCGAGATCCGCATACAGTCTGCGAATTGCTACGGCGTTATCGATGGTCGCCATGACTACGAAGTTGCGATCGATTTACTGGATTCCGGTCAAATTCCGTACCGTGACATCGTGACACACCAAGTCGAGCTAGAGAACATTCAAGATGGTTTCGACGCAGCATGGGACAAGACATCGGGTTCGATTAAGGTCCATGTGAATATTTAGGCATGTTGGGCCGGTTGGAATTTGCTCACGAAGTATAGATTCTGGTAAATGTCATATATTGACCAGAAAATTTCTGTCGCTGTTCGCGTCCAACCGTAATCACAACTTTCACCCACTTTAACGCACGCCTTCAGCATTGGTCAGAGATATTTTGAGTTCAGTAGAGACCATTGGGTCATGGTTCAATCTGGGTACGAATGATCCATTAGGGTCGCTCAAGTGACGCTGTAGGACTACTGCAGGTAGGTAGGAACACGCAATCTGTTGGTAGGGCACACCTTCCTCACACGTCGGTGCGACTTATACGCAACATCGACGAGATTCAAACGACAGATATGAAAATCACATTCCGACGACGACGATACCGAACACCTCAGCCAGCGAACAGCAATCGCCGCATAGCGAAAGTCACAACCAAAGTGATGATCGCAGCACGCTCCGCTCGATTTATCGAGACCATCGCTGATTCGGTAAACCAGAATCCTTTGACCGCTATGAGTGGCGGGGCGCAGGATCGTGACTCAGCAATTGAACGAATGGTTCTGCTTCGACCCGACGTAGCAATTATCGATATCGATCTTGGCTATGAACTCGGTGGAATCGATGCAGCATTCGCACTTCGTAAGATCAACCCGACTCTCGGAATTGTGATTGTTTCGCCTTATTCCGACCCGGAACGTTTGTCGATGGTTCCAACTGGACTCGGACTCGAATGGTCGTATGTTCTTACCTCTACTGCACGTAAGCCGGAATTGTTAGCAAAAGCGATTCAGGGTGCATCATGGGGCATTCCGTTTATCGATCCTCGAATTGATCGAAACCTTCTCGGTGTGATTGAGAACTCCGTCGATTCGATTCTGGACCGAATTCTTGAAGGTTCGGCTAAAGATCGACGAAATGCAGTGAAGGAAGCACGAGGCCAACTATTTCGATGGAACGGAAGAGTTCAAACGTTCAGGCTTGCTGATTTGCCAAGCGACGCGGAAAACATCAACGTAATTCCAGCCGAGTTTTAGAGATGCTGAACACTCGAGATCGCATATCAACTTTACGTATCATTGGGCGAACTCCGCGACCGAAACTTCAACTACGTTCGCCGCGAATTCGTATGGTTACACCGAAAACCAATTTCTCAGTGAGTGCGGATGTACTGGTCCTCATAGATGCTGTCAGCGATCATGAGCCGATTGGCAATTTGAGAGTCGAGATACAGATCGATAGGACTACTTTGATATCTGCAAAGTACTCACTGTTATCAGGATATTATGGAGCGATCTGGGACTGCTCAGGTGAACGAGCCGGTACCACGCACACGCTTATAGCCAAAGTGGTTGATTCGAACGGGAACTCGAAATCGACGCTGACTACAGTGTCGGTTGGATAAGAGACTTATGACTCAAGACATCACAACTTCAATTCGTATCGAATATCTAGAAATTTCCGAAAGGTCGAATCCTCGGTTTAGTCGAACATTTTTGACGATACTTTCGACTCTCATGTTTGGGATGTTGATCGGTTCGATATTTCTTGCGACGAGCTACGAAAAAGGTGATGGTCTCTCTGGCTACGAACGAGAGGCAATTGCAGTAGTCGAGATGCAGAACGAGGTCACAGGTGGATGGAACGAGGTGGTTGATATGTTCAACTCGTCGACCGTCACGTCAGTGGACGATCATGTTGTGCTGTATACGCTGAGTCAGCAGACTGCTCGGGTTCTGATTTCAGATTCGCAGGCTGTGATAAATCGATGGCAGGCGATCGATGCTCCAGTAGAGCACACCGTATCTCATGAGCTGGGTCTTGAGGCGTTGCAGGCAACTCAGGACGGCCTAATCCTATTTGACGAATTCTTCCAGAACGCTATCGATACGTTAGTTGCTGATCAGATAAGGTCAGAAGAGGCGACTGCCAAGCTCACTTTCGCCCGGCATCTGTGGGAACAGGCTGCTGAGGCAGCAGCGAACGAAGGCTAGCTGGCGCTGCCTATGAGAAATAGGTCGCCGACACAGTGTTCCGGTATCGGTTGGTGCGGAAATCTTTTCATGAACTTCTGAGTGGTGGAGCCGCCACTGAACGTAACTTCAGTTCCGAATATCCACTCGCTGGATGATCCGTATGGAGTCATGTCTTCGAAGGTTATTCGGTCATCTTTGATCTCAATTGAGTACGGATCCAGTGCCCACACCAACAACAATGGCGTATTGGCGTGCTGGGCGTTCAAGTACATACAGCCATCTCCGTAAGTTAAGGTTCCACTGGCGTACGCCAACATTCTGGTAGGAAATATCTCGACTACAGCGGTTGGTGATGGCTCGAAGAATTCTTGACGATCCGGCTCCGGAAATTCAATTGGTACTATTGCTGAACATGCGGCTGTCAGCGCTGTGATCGGACCAATGATGCCGACCACAGCCACCAGTAAAATGAACTTGCCTACCACCATTAAACGAAGGCTATCTACTGACTTCTTCAGAGGCTATCTCTTCCCATATTTGATCGACGTAGCGGTATGAAATTCCGCAGTAACTACACGTCTTGAAAATCAACGTGGTGTTCGCACTTACGTTGACTGACACTATAGAAAAGTCGTGACGGGAGTCTTCAGATCCTAGGATGCATTCTGTCATGGTCTGCATCCTAATCCCTGTACCCGTCAAGTGCGTTGGTCCGCATGTAGTCTTTATCGAGTTCGATACCAAGCCCTGGGCGATCTGAGAGGTAAATCTTGTCGCCACGAATGTCGAGCGGGTAATCAATCATCACGTCATAAGCGTTGAGTTTGGCTCTAGAAGTCTCGACTCGGTAATGGTTCGGTACCGAAGCCATTACGTGAGCCCCGGCAAGGACGTTGATTGGTCCGCTGGCATCGTGTGGCGAGATCGGTACGTAGTACGCCTCTGCCATCGTTGCAATCTTCTTTATCTCGGAGATCCCGCCAGTCCAAGTGACGTCTGGCATGATGAAATCTGCGAGTTCGTTTTCGAGAATTGGAATGAACTCCCAGCGTGTATGGATTCGTTCTCCCACGCAAATCGGTACGTCAACGTTGTCTCGAACCTGGCGCAGTGCGTGGGTACTTTCGACAGGAACTGGTTCTTCAAGCCAGAAAATCTTGTAGGGCTCCAGCGCTTTTGCGAGGCGAATTGCAGTTGGGGCATCGAATCGACCGTGGCAGTCGATTAGGATTTCAAAATCAGGCCCAAGTGCTTCACGAATCCCAGAAATTATCTCGACCCCGTGGTTTTCGGCCTCAGCCGTCAGTTGGCCTGTCAGATATCCGTTTTTTTCTTCTTCGTGCTTCGGGTAGAACGGATCGGTCTTGAGAGATTTTTGACCAGTAGCGGCAATCGCTTTGGCGTGCTGGATTGTGTCTTCGACTGATGAGCCATCTTCGGGGTGGCAGTAGATCGGTATACCTTCTCGCACCGGACCACCGAACAGTTCGGAAATTGGAAGCCCAAGAACCTTTCCTCGAATGTCCCACAGTGCGATGTCGATGCCGCTAATTATGTTTGTTGTGGCACCGCGAGAGCCCATGTACGTGAACGACCTGAAAATCTTGTTCCAGATCATTTCGATCAGTCGAGGGTCATCACCTTTGACTAGGTCACTCACATGTCGCAACGACGCGCACACGGCTCGATTCGACACGGCAGATGTTCCCGTAATTTCGCCCCAACCAGTTACACCTTCATCGGTGTTTACCTCAACGTAAACATATTCGCGATTGCGGATACGGCTATCGTTGGCGGTGTCAAGGTAAGGGGTTGGTGCAGAAACCAACCAAGGGGTAACTTTCGTGATCTTCATTTAGATTTCTTTCGTATAGGGCCGGCCGTACCTTTGTCCTTAGGCACCGGGCAGGTAACACACCCTTGACTCCCTCCGATTCTGGGGAAGGAGAACTAATTCAGAGTCGAGCTGCGGTGAGCGCATCTCGCACGGCGGAATCGTATGTCCGAATGACCGGCTTGTCGAGGATGGACACAGAACAAAAAATGACCCCGAGAGATTCGGGGCCATTTTATTTTCGAGATGGTAGCCCCATGGAGAATCGAACTCCAGTCTTAGCCTTGAAAGGGCTACGTCCTAACCGCTGGACGATGGGGCCGTGCTTCACGATTGGAATGCCTGTCGGCACTCATCGTTGCTAGCACTGAATATCAGCATAACGTACAGCAAGCAAAACGGCGATTTGTGGAACCTACCAATTTCGATTGGTTCGGTGAAAAGTCCTAGATTTATCCCTGGGTGCTAGCAGGGCATTCTTTGACGAGCGGGCATCTTACGCATTGTGCGATTCGGGCTTTGCAAATTTGTCGACCGTGGGTTATTAGTAAGACGTGCATGTCGTAGCGATCGTTTTCGGGGATCATTTCTTCCATGATCGGATGGGCCTGATCTGCCGTTGTTTTCTCGTCGATTAGTCCGAGACGCTTCGAAACTCTGTGGATGTGCGTGTCGATCGGAAACGCTGGCATTTTCAATGAGAATGACATAACGACAGCTGCGGTTTTAGGCCCGACTCCCGGCAAAGAGGTGAACCACTCGCGTGCTTCTTCAAGCGGCCTGTCAGCCAGAAATTCCAGTTCGAAATGCCCCAATCTTTTCAGGATTTCGACAAGGATATTTTGGATACGGATAGATTTCTGATTTGCAAGACCGCCTTGTCGAATCGCATCAGCAACTTGCTCTGTCTCGGCTTCGATCACCTGTCCCCAAGTTGGCAGAACTTTCCGTAATGAATCATAGGCACGTTCAGCATTTAGATCAGACGTGTTTTGGGTGAGCACCGTAAAGATCAATTCATCGATAGCGATCATACGGGGCCGCCATTCGATAGGGCCGTAGATCGAGATCAACCGTTCCTTTACGAAAGCAGGCGCGAGGGTTGGTTTACGCTTTTTGGAGGAGGAGGGTCGTTTGGGTGACCGAGAAGGCATGCTTGCCTAGTAGTTACGAGTCTGGACGTACTCTGCGAGTGACAGCAGCGAGTCGAGCGATTCTGACGTCTGAATGCTGTCGAGCGAGCGAATAGCTGTGTCGATATAGTCGGTGGCGACTTTATGCGTCTGTTCGAGCGCCCCGGATTGTTTAATAGCTTCGACGGCTCGAGGAAGGAGATCGGCCCGTGCTTCTTCTTGAGCGTTCATTAAGGCGAGGATGGCTTTTGACGCGCCGTTTTCCGCGGCGATGATAGCTGGCAGCGTGAGAATACCTTCGCCAAGATCGTGACCGGCAGGTTTACCGAGCTCTTCGCTGGTTGCGCTGTAGTCAAGCAGATCGTCGTATACCTGATACGCCATTCCGATGTTGTAGCCGTAATCACGGACGTTCTTGACGGACCGCTCGTCGCCGCCACCTAACACTGCACCACTTTCGGCGGCTGTGCAGAACAGAGAAGCCGTTTTGTCGTAGATTCGCTGGTTGTAGTCCTTTAGCGGAACACCAGGCTTCCAAGCAGTGTAAATTTCATTCAGCTCGCCACGAGCCAGCTCAGTGATAGTTTCGGCGAATCTGCGAACAAGCCGGACGTTGTTTGTGTCGCAAACGTACATAGCTGAAGTGGCAAAGATGAAGTCACCTATTAGAACAGCAACATTCCTACCCCAAAGTTTGCTGGCGGTCTGGTGGCCGCGTCGTGTGTCAGCGTGATCAACGGTGTCATCATGGACGAGTGTTGCGATGTGAAGAAGTTCGACGGCAGTTGCCATCTTGATAGGCATCTCGCCTCGACCCTGATCAAATAGGCGAGATGCCAGAAGAGTCAGTGCAGGGCGCACTCGTTTTCCGGGAGTGGCGAGAACGTGCCCAAGTTGGGCGTCAAGATCGGCCGCTTGCTCCGGAGCATTTTCTGGTGCTCGATCGGCAATGGTCACAATTTCAGCGATTACAGCCTGTAGGTCTTCTTCGACCGGCTCGTAAATACTTTCTTGAGTAATTGCTTCAACCATGAATGTTCTCGAAATCGTCCCTTATGTCGCGCTAGCTAGTTGCCCAGTAGTCGGGCGTTTTCTTCTTCGATTATCGAATCATCGAGCTTTCGGAACAACGGTAAAGGTGTTCCAATTGGCGTGCTGGCAACGATATCTCTTCGGTTCCAGCCATCAGCGAGGATGTCACTGTCAGTGAACAGCATACTGTGAATCTTATCGGCCGATGTCGGCAAGTACGGGTAGAACACTGTTCGTAAAGTCGATATTACGTTCAATCCGACCCAGAGTGACGTTCCCGCCGATTCCTTATCGGTTTTGACAACCTTCCACGGTTCCTTTGTGTCAATGTATTGATTGCCGTATCGGGCTAATCTCATAGCTGCACGGAGTCCGTCTCGGAATCGACGAGCGTCGATAGCTGTGGACACTTCTTCGAGTGCTGTATCACAAGCTGCGAGGGCAGCCTTATCGTTGTCATCTAATTCAGTAGGAGTCGGAACGGCATTATCGAAATTACGTGTAGTGATCGTCAGCACTCGGTGTACGAAGTTTCCGAACGTTGCGACAAGTTCGTTGTTGTTTGCCGCGTGGAATCCTTCCCACGTGAACTCGGAGTCGGATGTCTCCGGCATTATCGAAGCTAGGTAATAACGGAGTGGGTCGGCCTCGTAACGCGAGAGGAAGTCAGGAACCCAAATAGCGTTGCCTTTGCTCTTAGAGAATTCGTTTCCACCGATGTTGAGATATTCGTTCGCTACTACATCAGTCGGAAGGTTCAGCCCACCATTGCCGAGAAGGATCGAAGGCAAGATGATTGTGTGAAATGAGACATTATCTTTGCCTTGGAAGTAGTACGACTCGCCATCAGGTTCAGTCCAGAACTTCTTCCATTCGTCGGGAGTACCGCGTTGTTCGGCCCATGCTCTAGTCGCTGATAGATAACCGATTACAGCTTCGAACCAAACGTAGATTCGCTTCGATTCATAACCTTCGACCGGAACAGGCACACCCCAATCGATGTCACGAGTCATGGCTCGATCGTGGAGGCCATCGCGAAGAATTCCGAGGGTCTGATTGCGGACGTTGGCGCGCCATTCGGTTTTACTTGATACCCAGTCTTCAAGTTGTTTCTGAAAATCCCCCAATTTAAGCATCAGGTGAGTCGTGTCTTTGAAGACGGGAGTCGATCCGTCACGTTTACTTCGAATATTGATCAGGTCGATAGGATCGAGCGTGCGATTACAGTTGTCACACTGATCGCCTCGTGCGGATTCGTGTCCGCAGTGGGGGCATGTACCTTCTACAAATCGATCGGAGAGGAATCGTTGTTCTGTTTCAGAGAACGGCATCGACTGGGTTGCTTCGGACAGATGTCCATTTTCTTTGAGCCCTAAGAACAGTTCCTGGCTTACTTCTCGATGCCGATCTGTGTGTGTGTGTGTGTACAGGTCGTAAGAGAAGGACATATCGGAAAGGGCTTTGCTCCATATCTCGTGGTATCGGGTCGCCACCACTTCTGGGGAGACGCCTTCCTCGGCAGCTTTGAGAGCTGTCGGGGTGCCGTGCATATCGGAACCGGAGACCATTGCTACTTCATTGCCCATGAGTCGGTGGTACCGAGCAAAAATGTCAGCGGGTACGTTCATGCCCGCGATGTGGCCGAGGTGAGGTTCGCCGTTTACATACGGCCACGCGACGGCGACAAGAATTTTGCGAGGCAAGTGAATTTCCGGATTACTAGTAGTCAGATTTGGACGGCACATTTGATTTTTATCTGCCGACGATGATTTCAACCAGACACCTATTATAGCGATGGTCGAATTGGAATCAGTGTGTTTTAGTGATGATTACTAGCAGTCAGAGCTCGCCCAATATAGTCACGTTACTTTTTGCCAAGTGAGAGCCGGTAGACTCGTTTTTTAGGTGCCTTAGTTAGTTCTGTGGCACTTTCGACGAGAGTTCGCCCACTAAGTCCTTCGGAAGCCAGATTTTTCAGAACTTCTGTTATTTGTTCATCAGATATTTCGTTGGGTTCAAGCTTGCCTGCGCCCTCGATGACAACCACAAATTCGCCTCGTGGCTCATTGAAATGGTCGAGCGCCTCTGCTGCAGTGCCTCGGAAAGTCTCTTCGTATAGTTTGGTGAGCTCTCGGCAAATCACCAGCTTTCTGTTCGGGTACAACTCATTGATATTTATTAGTGTCGCTTTGATCCGACGCGGAGATTCGTAAGCGACGATAGGCCCAGGTTCAGTGGCTATGCTTTCCAAGGTGGCTATTTGATCATTCTTTTTTCGTGGAAGAAATCCCAAGAATAGGAACCGGTCAAACGCCCAACCTGTGACCGATAGCGCGGTGACTATTGCAGAGGGTCCCGGGAGTGGAATTACGTTATGGCCAGCTTCTACTGCAGCATTCACAAGAGCGGAACCTGGGTCGCTGATTCCGGGTGTTCCGGCGTCGGTGACGACTGCCATATCGCCGTCCTGAAGTTTGAGCACAAGAGCTTTCAGTCGCTCAGGAGATGTGTGCTCGTGGAGACTCTCCAGCTGTGGTGAAGCTCCAATGTGATTTAGTAATTTGCGAGTGACCCTAGTGTCTTCAGCGGCGACTATTGGTACGCTCGACAAAAAATCTTTGGCGCGCGACGTTAGATCGGAAAGATTTCCAATCGGCGTTGCCACTACGTAAAGGGTCGACACCGTTTAAATCTGGACGTTTGCGGAATCGAGGATTTTGTCGATAGCGGCGTTGTGCTGATCGTCGGCGTGGTACGAACTGCGTACAAGCGGTCCAGCTGCAACGTGCTTGAAGCCCATTTCGAGCCCTGCCTGTTCGAGTTCGATGAACTCTTCAGGTCGGTAAAATCGAATGATCGGATGGTGGCGCTTTGAAGGACGTAGATACTGACCAATCGTCAGCAGATCGGTACCTACATCGCGCAGATCCTGCATAGTTTCGAGGATTTCAGATTTTATTTCGCCGAGACCAACCATCATTCCCGACTTAGATGGCATGAACGGGTTAATCTCTTTGACTCTCTTCAAGAGTTCGAGCGAAAGATCATAGTTGCCTCTTGGCCGAACTTTTTTGAAGATGCGTCGGGTTGTCTCGATATTGTGGTTTAGGACATGTGGTCCTGCGTTCACAACCCGTTGTAGCGATTCGAATTCGCCTTCAAAGTCTGGAATGAGTACTTCGATTTTGCAGTTCGGAGTCATTCGATGAACTTGCTTTATCGTCTCCGAGAATATTCCAGAACCGTAATCAGGCAGGTCATCACGGTCGACTGAAGTGATTACGGCGTAGCTGAGTTCCATCTGTTTCACTGTCGAAGCTACACGTATCGGCTCTGCTTGATCAACAGTTCTAGGCCAGCCGGTTTTTACGTTGCAGTAGGAACACGCCCTTGTGCAAGTGTCACCGAGGATCATAAAAGTCGCTGTTCCGCGCTCCCAGCACTCACCGATGTTTGGGCAGGCAGCTTCTTCGCAGACGGTATTTAGACCTGCACCTTTGATTTTCTTTCTAATCTCAAGAAAATTTTCACCGCCGGGTGCTTTGACTTTAAACCACTCTGGGAGCCGTCGTTCGACGGTTGGAGATCCTGTGTTTTCTGACTTTGAAACCAATGATTTGTTTTCGATTTGTGTTGTCTGAAATGGTCGTTAGATGATGGTGAAACGCACACGGCTTGGCGCATCTGGAACAGAACTAGTTCAGAATAACAGACAGGGTAATTTTTCATCGACGATATATTTGATTCAAAACCCCGGTTAATTCGATTTGAGGAACAACTGTATTAATGGCAAAACGCAAGCGACGACAACGTTACAGCGGCCCGGATCTGACTGAGCATGTCGCTCTGAATCCTGGTGATAAATTTGAAATTACTCTCGGTGCAATGAACGATGCTGGTGACACCGTCACAGAAATCGAAGGTGCTCCTGTTGTTGTTTCAGGTGGGCTACCAGGTGAAGTTGTTATCGCCGAGGTTCAGAAGAAGTTTCCAGAACGTATCGCTGCAATAGTTGCGCAGGTACTAAAGCCCGCTGCTGAACGTGTTGAGCCAGAGTGCAAATACTTTCTCGTCTGTAGCGGGTGCCAGTGGCAGCACGTATCGTATGGTTACCAACTCCAATTGAAACGTGACCGTGTTCAACGCGAGATCGACAAGTACGAAAATCTCACAGGTGTGGAAGTCGATTCGACAGTCGAGAGCGCAAAGCGATTGGGCTATAGAAATCACGGTCGATTCACGATCGGCACTCACGAGGATGCTGGCCAGGTTGGGTACAAGAACGCGGTGACTCGCAGCTTTGTACGCATCGACGAATGTTTATTGATGGATCAGAAGGTAAACGACACGATCAGTCTAGTACAGGACAAGTTGGTCGGTCAGACTCAGATGTCTATACGAATAGGGGCGAACACCGATTCGATGCTTGTCCAACCCCGCATGGAGATTCCAGGCTTGAATCTGGTGACCGGTGTGCAGCACTACGAAGAAGAAGTACGTGGGTCACGCTTCACGGTCGCAGCATCATCGTTCTTCCAGGTCAACACAGGTCAGCTTTCACGAGCAGTTGACGAAGTTCGAGAGCTACTCGATCTTGAAGGTGGAGAAGTGGTGATCGACGCCTATTGCGGCGTGGGTGTATTCGCCGTGTTGATGTCGCCATATGTGAAGAGAGTTATTGGTATTGAAGAATCGGCTTCTGCCATAGAAGACGCTCGCAGGAATTTAAACGGTGTTACCAACGTAGAATTCATCGAAGGCAAGACAGAGCACATACTATCTCAGTGGCAGGAAAACGATGTTGTAGACGTGCTATTGCTAGATCCTCCGAGGGTAGGGTGTCACCCGGATGTTCTCGGATCGGTGAAAATATTGAAACCGAAAAAGGTGCTTATGGTTTCTTGTGAGCCTACAGCCATGGCCCGTGACCTCGATCTGTTGTGCGAAGGCGGGATGTACAAACTAGACACGCTCCGACCGGTCGATATGTTTCCGCAAACTCGACATGTCGAGACGATCAGCCTGCTTACCTTGCAGGTATCACGAGACTAAATTCTGTGGCGAGACCAGAAGGTGTGAAATTGGTACTCGCCAGCGGCTCGCCGCGGCGCACACAGATTCTTTCTGAGGCAGGGATCATGTTGGAAGTATTCCCTGCGACGATTGACGAAGATACTTTTCTCGATAAGAGCGGTGAACTGATTCAAGCAGTTCGGGAATTAGCGTTGGCGAAAGCGTTATTTGTCGCTGAATTGAGGCCCGCTGAGTACGTATTAGGTGCCGACACAATCGTTATTTTCGAAAATGAAATTCTTGGTAAGCCCGAATCATCTCAACAGGCTGTTGAGATGTTGCGACAACTGAGCGGGCAACAGCATACCGTTGTTACAGGTGTTGCCGTGGTGAATCCAGTCGGAGAAACTCGTACAAAATACGTAAGCACTTCGGTTATCTTTCGTAGTCTGAATGATGACGAGATTACGGAATACGTTTCTTCTGGGTTGCCATTTGATAAGGCTGGCAGCTACGGAATACAAGATTCATCGTTTGCTCCGGTTGCGAGTTACGATGAGTGTTATTTGAACGTTGTTGGTTTGCCAATGTGTGCGACGAGCGAGTTGTTAGAACAATCTGAATTCGTGACAGTTGGTGCGATTGGTTGCAACGGACATTCGGCGCACTCAATTGCGGACTTCGGTTACTTTGACGGATCTGCTAATACAGGGTTATTGAAATGAGCTTTTTCGGGCTTGGTGGCTTCGAAATTATGGTCATTGGAGCAATTGCCTTGTTTGTACTTGGACCCAAGCGTTTGCTTGAAGGTATACGGGATGGTCGGAAGATCTACACCGATCTAAAACGTCAACGTGATGCCCTTCAATCGCTGATCACGGAGGCAATTGATCTAGAAGACCTGAAAAAGCAGATTGGTGTTGACGACATCAAAGAGAGTGTGAAATCGATCGAAGACGATCTCAAACTGGATCCGGTGTCCGAGGATATTCAAAAAGCTAACACTGCCATCAATAAATCGATACCGAGAGATTGGAGCTTCACCCGGCCTCCTATAGAAGTCGATCCTGAAGTTCGGAACGCTATTCCAGATCTGAATTTGCTTGACGGAAATGACAGTGAAAATAAAATCTGAGCCCGTTAGAAAAGATAACTCAGATGAGAGTCCGGACTCAGATTCACATGAACCCGGTGAGGTGAAGTCGTGAACGATAACGCTATGTCGGTTTTGGCTCACCTAAACGAGCTAAAGCGTCGGTTATTTAGAGTTGCGATCGTTTCGGTCATTTTTATCACCGTTGCAGTCGTGAATTTTCGCTGGATATTCAATCGGTTCACGGCTGACGCTCGTGAGTTAATCGAGGCTGCGGGTGGAGACATTATCCAACTGACGCTAACAGAAGCGTGGGTTGCCGCTGCGAAACTGGCAGTAATGGTCGGCTTAACGGCTGCTTTCCCATATTTATTATGGGAGATGTCACGGTTCTTTCAACCGGGGCTTAAGTCGAGCGAACGCAAGTACGTTTACTTCCTGATTCCAGGAGCGTTGATCTCATTCGCTGTAGGATCGACGTTCGCGTATCTGATCCTGATACCACGATTATTTGAGTTCATGCTGCAATTTCAGGGAAGCCTTGCAGTTCCAACAATTACTGCGGCTTCAGTGGTTTCGATGACTGTTGGCATCGTCTTCTGGCTCGGAACAATCTTTGAGTTGCCAATTGTGATGTTCCTGCTGGCGAAGATCGGCCTACTGACTTCGAAGTGGCTCAAAAACAAACGCCGTTGGATGATCTTGTTAGCCTTCGTATTTGGGGCGGCCGTTACCCCTACAGATCCGATATCTCAGGTGATCGTCGCTGTTCCAGTGATGCTACTGTTTGAAATCGGAATGCTACTTGTGAAGATGGCTGAACGAGGACGCGACAAATAGAAAGCTGTTGCTAGTAGTTTCGTGCAGGATTGGTTACTTGGTGAGCCGGATCCAACTAGCTAGATTTAGCGTCGTCGTCCTTATCGTCAGCATCAGACTTTCGGTCTTTGTTGTCGATGGCAGACTTGAATTCGTTGATCGCCTGCCCCATGCCTTTGCCAACCGACGGCAGTTTGCCTACCCCAAAGAGTAGCAAGACGATTACGAGTATGAGGGCGATTTGCCAGATGCCAAAGTTCTGTAACACAGATGTAGCTCCGAGTTGCCTCGAGTTCGATCGGGACTTGTTGAAATGAACCGCGATTCACATCCAAGTATACCCTCAGAGCTTTCGTGCGCCTAACAAGAGTGTGAATTTTTCTTGAGAGTCGAGCGCCAGTTACAGAAAACGTGTTGCACTGGGGCCGATAGCGACTATCCGAGATATCGCCAGACAGCGATGACTCGACTGAGAACTTCGACATCATCCGATTTGAACGTCATAGCCTGCATCTGAGAGTTAGCTGGTTCGAGTCGTGTACGTGGGCCTTCCGAGTAAAAGTGCTTGAGAGTCGTTGTGTTGTCCGATTTAATTCGCACTGCAGCCATCTGACCATTTCGCACCGAAGACGCTTGTTCCATGATGACTAGATCGCCATCCGAGATCAGGGCATCGATCATTGAATCACCACGGACTTTAAGAGCGTATATACCATCACCAGTACCAATGATCGCTTGAGGCAAGTCAACGAGTTCAGAACCAGAGAGGTCGGACCACGTGTCGTTTTCAGGCATCGGAAATGGTGAACCGGCAGCAATGGTTCCCAGTAACGGAACCGCAACTGTATCGATTGAGACAGGCGACAAGGCACTTTCACGTTGATTCGACAAACTCAGGCCACGAGATACTTCAGAGTGGCGGTTGAGATAGCCACTCTCTTTGAGCCGGTCGAGATTGTAAGAGACCACAGAAGTTGAGCTAATGGCACAGCCGTTCTGGATGTCACGAATGCTTGGTGGGTAATCGTGTTCGTCGATGAACTCCTCGATGAACGACAGTATCGTTTCTTGCTTATCGGAGAGCTTCTTCATCTGAGGGAATCCTGAACTATTTGGTCGGGCCAGCGGTTTGTTTATGCGAATATATTCGCACTAATGTTCTGAAAACTAGCAGCTGTCACTCTTATCTGTCAATGTACCGTGTCACCTAATTACGATCATAGGTTCGGAATTGTGTTTTCTGACTTTTGAAGTGAGGTGGAGAAAATGGGGATCGGAAAGCGATTTCAGGTGCCGTCCCTCCAAACCCCCAAGATTGCATGAAGGTCAGAATATCTCGGAATGATCTGGGTGGACTGGTTAATTACGGAGCACCGGGTAGTGATTCGCAGGCTGTGCCGTCGTTATCACCATCGAGTTGATGCCGATCGTCGGAAGGACCACCAGCTGCGATGAAGAAAGACTGCGCGGTTGACCAGTCGGCGAAATCAGCGCAATTGCGATCTTCTCCGAACGGATTGAAACCAGAAGTCAGCGTCGCCGTTGGGCTAGGCGTGTTCGGTGCACTCGGCTGAGGCGTGTTGGTCGCAACGGGTGTCGGAGCAGTGTGCAGGGGGCTCAAGGGTGTTGGTGGGATAGCTGGCGGAATCGGTACGGAGGTAGACTCTGCAGTTGGATTTGGGATGGGTGTAGATATTTGTGATGGCGTAGACGGTGTAATTGGAGTCGGGTTCTCGCCAGTACCTGCTGTTGGCGTAACCGTAAATATCTGGGTCTTGGACTCAATGCCATCTGCGGGAGTGGAGATGGTGATCGGTGTTGGGTGTGACGCCACGGGAATCTCGATCTTGGTGAGTTCTGGTTGAACCGCACCGGGGCTTACTTCGGCAGTAGTCGTAATAGTGGGTGGTACCGGAGTTGGAGTGGCTGTGACAATTACAGTGGCGTAGATGATGATCGGTGTTGGCACCACAACCGGAGTCATATTCTCCGTAGGAGTTGAACCAGAGCCGGTCGAATCGGAACCGCAGGCAAGGTTAACGAATAACGTAAACAACGCCAACCCGAATAGCACCGTCCTAGTGTTGATGCCCTGAGTGATCATGGTCGTGCCCAGTGTGAGGATCATAGTCCGGAGCAGGCGTAACTGCCTGGTCATGACCATGTGACTCGTCGATATATGCATTCGGATGAGTGGGATGGTCGTCGCCGAAAGAGATGCCTTCAAGATTACCGGGAGGTCCACTAACTTTATCGGCTTGACCGAAAGCTACGTAGTGCGGAGGCTGACCTTCGAATACGAGGTATGCAGACAAGCTGGTAGACAGTGATTCATGACCGCCGAACCATACAACGAGAGGGCCATTCACCATTTGGATTGGACCGTCTTTTGCGGGTCGTTTTACGTTTTCATCGATCTCCCCAGTGCCTGAAGGCCCGACTCCCCAGCGTGATGGTCCTGAGAAATCACCAGGAACAACAAAACGCCAACGCGGAAGGAGCCCCTTCCACGGCGCGACTTCCACCGCGACACGATTCTCCACACCTTCGAAAGGATGGTGGATTCTCCAGTTGAACTGGGTGTCATCGGATTGGGAGGTTGGACCGGGCTGATGGGTATCAGC
This sequence comes from Chloroflexota bacterium, assembly GCA_013204545.1. GTDB lineage: Bacteria > Chloroflexota > Dehalococcoidia > Lucifugimonadales > Lucifugimonadaceae > Lucifugimonas. The sequence continues at coordinate 26,863 of JABMNN010000084.1, forward strand.
CGCATGATCGTGGGAGTGATCTGGACCCTGAGTCAAAGGTCTATCCCAATTTAGCTAGAAAGATTGTTGTACTGCTTGGTCAGGCGAGACTTCTTGCGAGCAGCAGTATTTCGGTGCATAACACCTTTGGTAACTGCCTTGTCGAGCGCTGAAATTGCGCTGGTGAGAGTAGCGTCTGACTCGTCGTTTTTTGAACCGGTTTCGAGAACTTCTGCAATAGCTCGAACACGGCTTCGAGTGAATGATCGAGTCGATCGGTTGCGATCGGCTTTGCGAGTCTGAGCGCGCAAAGTTTTGGCAGCGGGCATTGATATTCCTTGGTAA
>JABMNN010000085.1 GCA_013204545.1 Chloroflexota bacterium
CACAAACCTTAAAATAGGTAAAAACCTCACAACTATGATGATTTCAACAGGTGAAAATGATGATTCTCCGAGAGTGGCGATTTTTTAGTGCATAAATGCATTTTTTGTCACTCCGTTTCACTATGGGTACCCGGTAGCCCTCATCCCACCAGTAACCTATAAAGACCCACATGAAACATCACTCCAAGATTAGGAGAAGGTTAGAGGGCCGGGTAACAGGGAAGCCCAAGTGCGACCACGGCAAACCCGGCTCGATCACTAGACAGCGATGCACCACTACGAAATCCAATAGTGCTCAGAACCAAACGGTCGCCAAACGCCGCCCCAAGCCTCGTCCCTTCACGTCACGCGCCCAATCCGACTACGTCACAATCCAATCCGACGATACAACGATGATGCTGTCGTTCCCGTCGATCTTCACTAAGTAATCTACAACCTCCGGCGCGAAATCTTCTTCTGAACAACCCAGACACCGCAGTACTACACCCGACATTCCATGAAGTTCATAGGCAGGGTGGTCTTCAGGCAGTTCCAACTCGACACGGGTCCCATCGGAAATCGATGTTCTGAATAACTGGTGTCTCATCATGGGTGCACGACCTGTAATTAGCGCTCGATATTAGATCCCGTCAGCGTAAACATCGCATAAAACATATGAACACACTGTGAAAGCAACTACCTCAGCATGATCACATCGTGAGGAACCCAGGTTACTTACGATGATGCTCCCTCCACTATTTACGCCCTATCCGATAACCCACCATGTCCGCATCATGCCCTTGCCCTTCACATCCACCTCGCCGCGTGGCACGCAATCAAACTCACTCTTAACCAACTCGTAAGTTGCCTCACTGATCTGAATCTGACCTGCTTCACCGTGCGATTCCATCCGACTTGCTGTATTCACAGCGTCACCCCAAATGTCGTAATGGAAATTCCGTTGACCAACAACCCCAGCAATGGCCGGACCAGAATTAATACCGAGCCTCATCGACAAACCACGACCCACCTCCGAGTTTCTGGCACCAAGATAATCTCGCATCTCAATCGCCACCCGAACCAATGCCACAGCATGATCTGCCCGAACCTCTGGCACGCCCGAGGCCACAACATAGTTATCACCTGAAGTGCTGATCTTCTCCACACCGTGTCGCAGAGTGATCGAATCAAACTCCGAGAATATTTCGTTTAATAGCCCCACCATTTCTTCAGGCGAAAGACTACTAGCTAACACCGTCGACCCAACCATATCGGCGAACAAAACGCTCACTTCATCGAATCGATCAGCCACGTTTTCTGGCCCATCCTTCAATCGCGCTGCAATCTTGGCAGGCAACATATTTTGCAATAATGTTTCGGAACGATTGCGCTCGAAATCCAGCAAACCATAAGCAACGTCATTCTGCTTCACGAAATACGCCAGTAAGAAAAATGCGATTGATGACGGACCCAAAATATTCCCTGCAAATAGAGTCACTCGCGCCCACTGAGGAACATCGTTTGTGTGGTCTAACGATCCATCGATCAACGTCCCAAATATCACCACGCCTAGAAACGCCAAGAACCAAAATGTGGACATTCGTTTCGTCGAGTAAACAATCGCACCCATCGGCGTCACCAACGCCCAAATCACCACAGCGCTCGAACTAACAAACCCGCCAAGTGCCAGCATCAGCAATAACGGCAACATCAAATTTAAAGTCAGTTGAAAAAATTCGAACCCACGGTAATTCCGGCTCACTCTGAACAACAGAATGTTCAAGATCGTCAACGGCGTATACAACGACGGAATCACGCCCGCCAAATTTTCACCAGCGACGAAATAAACCACTCCCCACAGGATCGCCGCAGGCGCCACTAATATCGCAGATATCACAGCGGTCGATTTACGGAGATGAACCTGCTCGGAATCACTATCGTTCCGAGTAATTCCGTTCGCAAAGTTGAAAAGCACACCGGTTAGCGATCGCATCGGGAGGGTAAAGTCCATTCGGGGATTCTACGTGTCATCGCAATGCTGCGAAATCGGCAACCTCGATAACTTATGCGATTCGTTCACACCAAAATGGCTGTGGTCATCAACGGTAATCTTTACGTTGGTACGCGAGGCCGAGTGTGTTCGTCGGAGCCCACCTTCACCACACCTTGGGCAAACCTTCACCAAACCTTCACCGTTCGCACACGCTAAAATTGAATAGCACCCACACGAGTTGCTATTCTGCAATTGAACAGTAATCTCCGGTCATACTGGAAGAAGTGTTGGGAGCGGTGTGTAGATGAATCGTCGGAAAATCACCAGCCTACTGGCGCTCGTGCTCGCTATAGGTATGTTCACAGCTGCATCCGTCCAAGGATCCGCAGGAAGCACGCTGATTCTCGATAAATTTAACGCGAAGAATGCAACCGCGCTTATCGAACACCTCCCCGACGAAGATGCGCTTGGAAACGGCTGGTTTGTCGAACTTGGCGATTGGATCGCGGAAAAAGGCAAAGCCAAAGAACTGTCCACTGCTCCGTGGAACGTCTCCTCCGACTATCGAGCGCTAATCGATTCAGGGGAATCCGATGTCTCTGCTGAGCTCCAACTGAAGATGGATATGGATGGCGACCAGTTCTGGGGAGTCGTGGCACGTTACTCAGGGCCAACTGACTGGCTGATGGCTTTTCATGACGGCGTCGGGGATCTTATCCTCGGCAAGAAATTCACAGACGAAGACCAGTATGGAAATCCGGGAGCAACGTACTTTCAAGAACTCGGTCGAGTGTCCATGGATTGGAAGTCGGGTCAAAAAGCAAAAACTCACACAATAAAAATTGTTACTGCCGACACCACCATAACCGTATTCGCCGATGACGAGCCGGTGATATCCGCAGTTGACCACGGAGATATGACCTCGGGTGTGGTCGGAATATTCTCTCGAGGACAAGGCAAAAACCAATTCAAACAGTTCGAGGTCAAACTACCTGATTCAGGAAGCGGATATTCAGCGTCTCCGACCACTACTCACGAGGGTGGCGACGGAAATGGTAAGGACCATGAGTACGACGACAGTAAACATGGCGATGATGAAGGCAAAGATGGAAAGGACTAGTCAGCAACGATCACCACGCACAATCTGACTAACCAACCCACTAATTTCCAAAGAATAACGCCGACTATGAATCGGTGTTTTCACATCTCTCAAAACCATTACCGTAGCGAAGCTCTCAATGGAGGTTCTCACCAGCCTTCATCGACCCAGTACACCTGAGTTCCAGAGCAAGTCACATCGAATCAATCCCTGTTAGCCACTCTCGCACATTCTCCAATGATTGCTCCATAAAGCCCTGAATAGTGCCCACCGTCGAATATCCAAGATGAGGCGCAAGCAGCACGTTGTCCAACTTCAACAACGGATGATCCACGTCCACCGGCTCAACGTCATAAACATCCAACGCAGCGCCCGCAATCTGCCGATTGCGTAACGCCGAAACTAAAGCCGACTCATCGACGACGGGACCCCGTGATGTGTTCACCAAGAACGCCGACGACTTCATCAAACCAAGTTCACGCGCTGTCACCCAACCTCGACTCAAATCCGTCAACGGAACGTGAATCGAAAGAATATCCGACTGGCTGAACAGATCGTCCCATGAAACCAACGCAACGCCACTCGCTGCCGCCCGCTCTGCATCCAAAGTCGGCCCCCACGCAATCACATCCATATCGAAATAATTTCCATACCCAGCAACCGTCGACCCTAACTTACCCATCCCTAGAATCCCAAGTGTCTTACCACCCAACCCGTCGGCCTTACGAGTCTGCCAACGTCCCTCACGCATCTGGCGGTCTTCCCAAGCAATATGCCTCGAAACACCCAGAATCAATGCCCAGGCCAACTCCGCAGTGCTATTCCCACGACCCCGCGACCCGGTCGTGTTCATGACTCTTATACCCAACTCTTCAGCTGCCTCAAGGTCCACATTCGCCTGACGAGCTCCCGTCCCCGCAATCAATTTCAAGTTCGGTAGTCCTTTAAGAACCTCAGCCGGAAATCGAGTTCGTTCGCGGGTCGTTACTAGAGCGTCATATGGCACTAAGCGATCAATAATCGCAACCGGTTCTAACAAAGTGTCATAAAAAAAATCGAGCGAAGCACCATCCAGCGATCCCCAATCAACCGCATCCTCAGCCATCCGCCAGTAATCGTCCAGAACCGCAATCCGAACATCAGTCATCACTAAATCCTCCATAGCAAAACAATCGCACCGATACTATCGCTGCGAACCGTCTTCTAAACAGTTGTGTCAGGGTAATCATCAAGTTCACATCAATAAGAAACTAAACTTCAATGCTCGCAATATATCAATAAAGACATACTCGCTAGAATCGAAATTAGCTTTGCCTAAATCTTGAAAACAGTTGTCGAAGTTCAAAACGTTAAACAAAAAAACGCTCACATTGCTGTGAGCGTTTTCATCAAAATAATCCCCTGGCGGTGACCTATTTTCCCACACCCTCGCAGGTGCAGTATCGTGAGCGCTATGACGTTTCACTTCCGTGTTCGGGATGGGAACGGGTGGGTCCATCGTGCTCTAACCACCAAGAGAAAAATATTGTAGTCGCCTTGTTGCTTGATCAGGTTACTCCCATACCGGGAGAGTTATGAAGGGAGTAGTGCGACTTGCGACTGCGGAAATACATCCACACATCGCTTACTCAACTGACCAAAACGTTAGTTTTGGTAGCGGGGGTAGGATTCGAACCCACGACCTTCGGGTTATGAGCCCGACGAGCTGCCACTGCTCCACCCCGCG
>JABMNN010000086.1 GCA_013204545.1 Chloroflexota bacterium
TGAGTCTTTAGTAATAAGTTCGAATACTGTGGCGCGACATCGCCAAAACATCATGGCGAAACTTGGACTTCACAACCGAGCCGAACTTGTTCGATACGCGATAAGCAAAGGTCTCGTCGAAGTCGAGTAATCCGAACGTCACTGGTATCGACTTCGCCGATCGCAGTGATGGTGTGAACGTACCATAAAAGATGGTGCGTTCAATTTTCCGAAGTGATCCATATCCGCGATGTTGCGTTGCTTTCGATTACATATTCTCAAATCAGTCAAAGAAATCGGTCCTCACGGACTGGAGGGAATGAAATGAGAGCAACAACTAAAGCGGCTATTCTCCTCATCCTGCCCTTGATGATCATCGGGCTTGTTGCCTGTGGATCAGATGATGGCGTGGCAGCGGGCCAAATTGCAGATACCCCGGACGATGTCCAAGTAGTAGCCGATCAGACCCATGATGATGGCGACGACCATATCGAAGCTGTTGCTGACACACATGATGACGGTGACGAGCATGCTGACCTGGTTGCGGACGTACACGATGACGAAGGCATGGAGTCTTCTGGACACGCTCACATGGACAGTCCGATCGATCCCGACGCACCTGTAATGCACCTCACTGCTGCTGAATTTGCTTACGGAACATCTACTCTGGAAGCTGAAGCGGGAGAGGCATTTACGATCCAAATCAGCAATATGGGGCTTCTAGAACACGACATAACTTTCGAAGGACTCGAAGACGAAGGTGGCGTGCACGTTCAGCCTGGTGAAGAAAGTGCCGGAACATTCTCGATACACGAGGCCGGTGAGTACGTTTACTACTGCACAGTTCTTGGTCATCGGGAAGCGGGAATGACTGGAACAATGATGGTTTCAGCTGGTCACATGGAAGATCACGATGAGACGGACGGACACCACGATGAAGACGCTGCTATGCACGATGAGATGGAGGCCGCCCACGATGACGCAGAACTCGATCACGAAGATGCGGACGAGCTCCACGATGAAGTAGCCCCAGAGGCATAATAGAGTTCTGATGTGTAATGCACTACGCCCGGAACGATAGTGTTGGAATGCCGGCGAGTCTCATCGTCGGCATTCTCACGTTAAGGGGATATTTGATTTCAACGACTTTGACCCATAAAGCCAGACTGATCGTTTTTGTGGCGGCGATACTGATTGTCGTCCTAATAGGTTGTGGTGCCGAGAGTGACGCAGAGTATCCGATTGTGCTGACTACATCCCTCATCAACGAAGGTCGCACGGTGTATCAGACTAATTGCATTAGTTGCCACGGAGATGCAACCACTCCCCCACCACTGCCTGGCGCCCCTCGCCATACTGCCGATGGTCATACTTGGCATCATGGCGACCAACAGCTGGTGGGATGGGTTCTTGATGGTGTGCCCATGGGCCAGACGATGCCTAAGTTCAGGGGGACGTTATCGGAACTAGATGCGCAAGCAGCCATCGCCTATATCAAAACTTTCTGGCCCAACGAGATCATTCAACAGCAGTCGCGGGGCATGCATTGATAGGTGTGTCTGATTGTTTGAGAATCCGTTATTTATGTATTTTTGCCAGGAAAACCATTCAGATCGACCTCAAACGAATTCGAGGCTAACAAAAAATGAATGATCTGCTCCACATAGTTCAAGAAGATGAGATCCGCGGTGCTTAAGCGCGTATTTGGTCGAAAACCTATAGCAATAGACCCTGTATGCGGGATGAATGTAGCCGTCGACAATCCAGCGGGTGGAACATCCGATTTTAGTGGGACGACATATTATTTTTGTGGAGATGGTTGCCGAAGAGCTTTTGAGAAGGAACCTGAGTCTTATGTGACAGAACCGGTTTCGGAATCTCCTTCCACAATAAAAACCGATGTAGATCCGACTGCGCCAATATCGTTTACTGCGATTGACGATCCTTCAGGCGAAGGCAACTACGTGGATGTTGAGTACCAATGTGTTTGTGGGTGTCGCCCGGGAGCGAGGGTGGTAATGGGATCCTCGGATCCGGCCAGCGAGCATTGTTGTTGTGGGCGGGTGCACTTTGCGGGTGACGGTGCAGAACAGCAAATCAGGTCATATATGGCAGACCGTGCTAAGACAAATATGGACGAAGATGTTGGGCCGTACGTTTACGCCCAAACTGAAACGAGTTCAGGATCCGGATTGAAAATCCCTGTCTCATATGCCCAACCGGTGCGTCCAAGGAAGTAAACCCTCTGTACTGACGGTGAGTCATGATCATTATTAATCAAGTGAACAAGAATTGAATATGCCCTCAGTCAAAGTAATTGCGATGCTGGCCGTAGTCGTTGGCATAGTGGCAGGTGTAGGATTTGCGTTCTTTCAAGGCGAAAAGACGGCAATCTCTTCTTCGACAAGTACCGGTAATTCTGTCAATGACCAAGATGCGGCTCATATCTTGGAAATGCACGGAGAAGAGGCGTTGATCGAGACTGACTTAGGCGGATTCGAGACGATACATAACGGCTTTTCCAATGCCCCAGGTTTTCTTCGATCTCAGCTTGAGAAACTGGATATAACAGCACCTGAAGGTGCCACCACCGAAGAGCTTCAAGAATTACTTGCTGAAGCAGGTGTAACCATGGAACAACTGCATCAATAGCTGATTACATGTCCCAGTTGTCTCATCACCCTCGCATACACCTACTCCGCCTGAGCCAGTTGGCAATTGCTGCGACTGCCCTAGTAATCACAGTCTCAGCCTGTAGCGATGGAACGAAATATCCGATCAAGTTGACCGACTCTCTTGTGGATGACGGGCGCGTTGTTTACGGAGCAAACTGCGCTGTCTGTCATGGTGATTCGACCGTCCGCCCACCACTACCGGATGCACCAACTCATGCTGCCGACGGACACACATGGCATCACCAAGATCGGCTGCTTGTTGAGTGGGTTCTCTATGGCGTGCCGATGGGTGGATTGATGCCAAACTTCGTTGGTACATTGTCGGAAAACGAAGTGCGGGCTGCAATCGCCTACATCAAGACTTTTTGGCCTGACCCGATCATCGAACAGCAAACTAGAGGTTCTGCCGAATACGAGAAACAACTGGGTCACTGAAACACTACGACCCCGATGTAAAGGCAAGCCGCCGCCGGTATACCGGAAAGTTGTGGCTCATGAATCATTTCGGCATAACATCTGTACAAAACGATCCGAACAACACGAGAAGAGAATAAACAATGGGCGGATGGCACATGAATGTGGGTACGGGCTGGTGGATTCTTGGCCCGATCATGATGATCGTGTTCTGGGGTAGCCTGTTCTGGTTCATCTGAAAAGTGATTGGTGGGCGACCGCAACCGTCGAGCACTGACCCCGGCGTCAGAGCGAAGGAAATAGCGGCACGACGATTTGCTTCCGGAGAGATCTCTGAGGCCGAGTACGACCGGATCATTAATCGTCTCGAAGTCTAGCCACATTAATCGGGTGGTGCATCGATTTACCGACCGAGTAAATCTCCAAGTTCATGACCTGATTCACTGGACTCCGCTAATTACGACGGTATGGGTGCTGGGTTCTGTCAGAACTCAGTGCTGCCCGCAAATTTCAGCCGACCTAAATACATGATCGATCCCTGTATTTAGGTTCTGTCAGAATTCAGCGCTCGCCATGAAACCCAACCGACCTAAATACAGGATTCTTCCCTGTATTTAAGCTGACAGCTCGGTCATTAGAGTCGACCA
>JABMNN010000087.1 GCA_013204545.1 Chloroflexota bacterium
ATATACGTCTCGTCCAGATACCAGGATTGACCAGCCACACCTCGGCGTTTTGCACGAAGATTCTCGCTGACCAACGGTGCAAACCCGAACGCCCAAACCCGTATGGTTTCGTAACTGATTTGGAAGCCCCGCTGTAAAAGTAGTTCGGCAACATCACGAAATCCTAGCTTGTATCTCAGACGCCAAAGAACAACGAGCAAAACAATGTCATTCGGGAATTGGAGATCATTAAATGGTGTTCCTGAACGTTCGTTGAAACGCCGATCACAGTCTCGGCAATAGAAAGTCCGGTTCTGTCAGAACTCAGCGCTCAACCTAGTTTTTTGCCGTTAAGGCAGCACTTGATGTCGATCTGTTGAGAACAAAAACGAGTGTCAGATGGACTCGTTTGGGCACCAAATGGCCCCAGAGCACTGAGCTCTGACAGTTCCTGCTTCAACTCGTCCAGAGACAGTGTGAAAAGGCAGGAGTGGAGAAGAAGGGTGTTCATGCGTTCCGTAGGGCTGCTGCTCAGATGAAACGACTAGGGATGAACGACTCCTACATACTTGAACTGTTGGGATGGAAGGGCGTCGTCATGTTGCGGCGTTATACTGCAGCAGTCGCCAGTGAACTAGCGGTCAATGCCCACAGATCTAAAAGCCCAATCGACTCACTATGAACAGTAAAACCATCATCGAGCTACAAGTAGAAAAAATTCAGACTTCGATGACTGACCGAGATCTTCGAGTGAATAGGTACCGTTATGTGGACCTTTTTGCAATGCTCATATCTGTGTTGAGCCTGGTCGCCGCCGGGGTACTGGTTCTTACAAATAACGCCCAATTGTCTGACGACGATCTTCAAGATGTGGCAATTGGACTTTCTGCTGTCATCGCAACGGTTGTCGGTTTCTTCATCCTGTTCTCTCAGATTGTGTTGAACAGCATCCGAGACGTCGAACGAGAGGACGTCACAGCCATACGTCAGTTAGCAGGGCAACTTTATAGGGATCTCATGACCCGGCAAGTTGAGTTTCAGAGATGGGCTAGTCATTTCGGACCTGACTTTGAATACACTGAGTTCGCACGATCGGTTGCTGAACTGGCGGGAGTGAAATCTATTGATGACGTTCCTGACTTCTCTATATGGAGAACAAAGATCGGACCTGTAACCCGAGGTGCGGCGTCAATCAGCCAATCTGTCAATAGCTTTCAACCATCCAGTGATTCGCCGGAAGTTCATCAGCGGGAGTACCAAGCGTTATTGTTTAGGTACTCTTGGGACATCAACGAACGGATAGGTGATCTCATAGCCCAAATTGATTGGCATATCCAGGTGTCGAGCTGGAGCAAATACCGAAATCAACCCCATTTGACGAGTAAGTCAATAATCTCGGCAGTTGCGGCACTATTATTCAGTGTTGCAGTGTCAGTACTCGCTAAGGTCGGATTGACGGGGGGAACACCCATTCCGGATCAGGTGAACGTGTTCACGGTAGCTGGCATTTGGATCGGTACGATGTACTCACTAGTCCATCTTGGAGCCGTTACTGAAGCCATGCTGGAAGGCCGAGAAGAGTACATAGATCGCATCATCAATAGGCTCAAACTCGAACTCGCCGAGTTCTATTAGCCCGGCAGGACTTGAACCTGCGACCTGCGGATTAAAAGTCCGATCATTGACCATTCAAGCACTAAACTGATCAGCCGGTTACACATTGAACGATCAATTGACTGACTGGGGTTGAGTACAAACCCGAAACTTCTCCAAACGCAGCATAACCTGCTCCATATTTCGCCAAATCAGTCGAGATATCAGCACCGCTTTTAAACAGTTTTCTTCCAAAACTAAACACGCCCTGGACTTGGCTTAGAAGATCGAGTACCCGAGTCTTGTTTGACTCAAAATCTGCGGGAGAAGCGGCCTCGACAGATATTAATCGAATCGCTTCGTTTAGCAGACTTATTAATTCGTCGAGAGCAGCTTTCAGGTCATCCGAAGCGTCATCGCTGTCGACGAGTTCGTGAAGTCGGCCAATAATTTCGCCCAAAAGTTCGTTGGCGTTAGATTGCAGTGCTTCACTGAAAGAAAGAGTGCTCGGGGTAACACTGGATTCGTTTTGCAGACTCCCAATTGCAGGATGATCTGTGAGTACGGCAGTTGCCAAGTTTCCAAGCCGAGCCTGCAGTGTCCTCAACGCTAGAATTCGCTCTCCGTCATTTGTCGACGCCAACCCTTGAGAGATTTCGGCCCGCATGGCGGACACGTTATCTGCAGATTCGTTGGCTAGATCATGCAACGGATCTGCATCGTCGCTTTCCCACTGTCCGATATGGGCGAGCTCCGCTAATCCTATGCGGCCAAATGACCGGCCGACGTTTTTCAACTCAATACCGCTCGCCGTCAAAAATGGTTTAACGAACGTTGAATCATCAAACAATAATTCAATCAGGTTACGCATTCTTCTTGATCCAGATATTCGATCTAGATTGTCAAAAATACGTATGGCTGCAGAGGACGGCAATACCTCGTTGATTTCAAGTTGTTCACCTACAGTCGGGAACATTAACCCGATGCGGTTCATGAGATTCCCAATATTGTTTCCAGTCTCGGCCAGAGCCGCAACCCAGTGGGAATCCAGCACGGCAGATAAAATGTGATCTGGTCCAAACTCCTTGAGTCCCTGATCACCGGCAAGTTTCGCCGCTGATCGTATAGCGCTTTGGACACTCAATGAGTATGTTTCAAGCTGCAATAGGGCACCTCGGTATCGGGTTCACGATGACATCGAGCGGTTGACGCTCTAGATGAAATACGAGTTTGGTGGGCCCTGTGGGGATCGAACCCACGACCTGCGGATTAAAAGTCCGATGCTCTACCGCTGAGCTAAAGGCCCTTCAAACTCGGCTATCAAGGTTACGACAGCAATGACTGAATAGGGAGTGCGGATTTACCCCTATTGATCGATTCGGCAAGGAAATTAATCCCTTCCAAAATTTTCAGTGGGTGACTAGCCCGTTCACCAGAAGTAATGTTCCGTTTATCGAGTACCAGTTCAATTTTATTGCGCATATTCCGGTCACCCAAGCTAATATGTCGCCCATCACGAATAAATATGCTCATGCCTGTAAATTACCGGCATAGTTTCGGAGGTACACATGACTACATCAGATGCAACAGTTCGAAAGTACGATCTTCTCCTAAAGGGCGGACGAGTTATCGATCCTGCCAATAACATCGACGGTCAATTCGACGTCGCTACTTCTGGCGGGTCAATTGCTCTTGTCGGCAAAGACATTTCTCCTGCTCTCGCCCGAACAGTTGCAGATGTTTCCGGTCTAGTGGTGACACCAGGGCTAGTCGATCTTCACGCCCATTTCTATGGGTACTTTGGAGCCATCTTACCCGATGCTCACTGCCTACCAGAGGGTACGACCACCGCGGTCGATGCTGGTGGATCAGGACATCTAACATTCGATGATTTCAATGAGCTGGTGATCGCGCCAGCGACTACAAACGTTTTTGCCATGCTGAACATCGCCGGTGAAGGAATGGTTGGTGAGCCTGAGCAAGACCTCGATGGAATGGACATCGAACTTACAGCAGCCAAAATAGCCCAGCGCCCCGATGTAATCGTCGGTGTGAAAGTCGCCCACTACATGGGTCCAGGCTGGGAGCCCCTCGACAGAGGTATTCAGGCAGCCGAGGACACCGGAGTATTTCTCATGGTTGACCAATCGCCGATCCACACTCGACCAATGAACGAAATGATTCTCGAGCACCTACGATCTGGCGACATGGTGACTCACTGTTACGCGGTGAGCAAGCCAATGACAGATATGAACGACAAAGTGAAGCCGTACTTTTTCGAAGCCCGCGAACGCGGTGTGCAGTTTGATGTTGGTCATGGAGGTGGTAGCTTCTCGTTCCGGATTGCTAAAGCCGCAATCGAGCAGGGATTTGTGCCAGATACGATTTCAACAGATATGCACCGACCCAGTATTCTTTCAAATCAGGCAACGATGCCAGAAACGATGACGAAGTTATTGGCGTTAGGTATGGAACTTCCCGACATAGTAAAGCGTTCGACATGGGACCCTGCGCAAGCGATAGGTCATCCCGAACTAGGGAATCTGGGCCAAACTGCTCCAGCCGATATCGCTGTGCTCAACATTACGGAAGGCGATTTCGGACTTGTGGACAATGGAACTACTCAACGGGTCTTCAAGGCGAACAAACGAATTGTCTGTGAAATGACGGTGAAAAATGGACGAGTTGTTTGGGACAAAAACGGCAGATCACGTGATGATTGGTCATCTACTCCGCCAATGAATCCACTGATTTAGTAGGGATTTTATCCAGAATGGCGACTCCCAAATACGATGTGATCGTAGTCGGTGCAGGATCGGCGGGTGCAGTCGTTGCCACCCGCTTATCCGAAGATCCGTTTCGCCACGTCCTGCTTGTCGAAGCAGGTCACGACTACGCAAATATCGATGATCTGCCCGATGAAATTAAGCAAGGTCATGCTACTGGAACGGACATGACCATCGATCCCGAGGGTGAGCACAACTGGGCATTTACGGCAAAGGCGACTCCGCTTCACACTAATATGCAGGTACCAAGAGGTAAGGTCACCGGTGGCACAAGTGCGATCAACGGTCAAGTCTATTTGAGAGCGATTCCTGAGGATTACGAGCTTTGGGTTGCCGAAGGGAACGATGAATGGTCATACGAGAAAACTCTGCCCTTCATGAAAATGCAGGAGAACGACCTTGACATCTCCGACCAGTATCACGGAAACAGTGGCCCAATAATCGTTCGCAGATACCAACCTGATGAGTTGTTCGACGATCAAGCAGCGTTTATCGAAGCTGTGACAGCCGCCGGGTTTACAACGACGAGCGATCACAATCACCCAGCATCGACCGGCGTGGGCCCACTGCCACTAAACAATCCGAACGGCATCCGCTGGAGCACGGCATTAGGGTATTTGGCGATAGCGCGAGATCGGCCGAACTTCACACTTAGTGCCGACAGCCACGCAACTCGAGTTCTTATCGACGATAAAACTGCTGTCGGAATTGAATATGAAAAAGACGGTAAGCTTCATCAGGCACTCGCGAAAGAAGTGGTTCTGAGCGCTGGACCGATTGGCTCCCCTCACTTATTGATGCTTTCTGGTCTGGGTCGTAAAGAACAACTAGAAGCAGTAGATATCGAAGTTATTGCAGATATGCGAGGAGTTGGTCAAAACTTACGTGACCACCCATCGGTCCACGTCCGATGGCGAGCTGAGGACGACTTTCCTATGCCCGGTGTTGAGGTTGGACCGCAGAAAGTAGCACTGCGATACACAGCTCGTGGATCAGAACTTCGCAACGATATGGTCGCAGTCATGCGGTGGAGTTCTCATAATCGTGAATTCCTGATGAGTGCCGGACTATATCTAGCTAAAGCGGTTGGAGAAATGAGATTAGTATCCAGTGACTCACATCAACAGCCTCAACTCGATTATCACCTTCTCGATCATCCAGCTGATCTCTCTCGAATGCGTGATGCTGTGCGAATGCATATCGAATTCGGAAAGCACTCTGCGTACAGTGGGATTCTTAACGAGTTGATCGATCCACTTCCGATTGATCTAGAATCTGATGAAACGCTCGACCACTGGTTGTTAAGTCGCGCCGCTACGATGCACCACATATCGTGCACCGCAAGGATGGGAACGAAATCCGATCCGATGGCAGTCGTAAATCAATACGGTCAAGTTCACGGTATTAATGGACTCCGAATCGCCGATCTTTCGATCATGCCCGATTGCCCGCGCGCAAACACAAACGCACCGGCTATCACCATTGGCGAGCGTATCGCTGCATTTATGACCAGTTAGCGGGTTTTTAATGCGTTATTAGATACTACTGACAAATGTGACGTAATTCTTGAGTTAGCTGAACAGCTGCAACTCATTGACCGGCCAGTAGACGGACCATGCACGTCCAACCAGTGCATCAGCCGACACGAAGCCCCAGTTGCGAGAATCGACGGATACTCGCCGATTGTCACCGAGAACAAAATACTCGCCGGGTGGCACCTGAACCGGGTAATTTTCATGCCGTCGGGCAGTCGTCACGGAAACCCACTCTGTCTTCTCCCCATTGATATAGACAGAATTACCATCGAGATCGATCCAATCACCTGGAAGTCCGATGATCCGCTTTACGAAATCGGTGTCTGAACCGGTCGGTGGATGAAATACCACAATATCGCCACGTTTCGGACCACCGAATAAGTAATTCTCGTCGCCGAACAGGCTGAACGGTGACTGGGTGTACACAAACCGATTGACCAAAAGTCGTTCGTCCTGCACCAACGTCGGCTCCATCGAGGAACCCTCAATCAGGAAACTTTGGGTTGTTACTTGCAGGATGAGGAAAATCACCACCGCCGTGATGATCGTTTCGCCTGTATCCCGTAGTGCTGCCCGCATGTTGTGCCTTTTGAGTGTTCATAGTGAAAACCAGAACCGTAATTCGCTCTCCTATGAATATAGCAAGCTGAGTGCCAGTTCCACGTAATCACCAAGTAACGTTTCGATCACCGAATGCCGAAATAGTAAGCTGCTAGTAGGATTGAGGTACAGACACACCCTGCATCGTTACAAAATGACCAGTTTCGACGAACAGCGACTAATACAACTCACCCGCGATGGCGACTACGATGCTTTCAACCGTCTCGTAATCGAATACCAAGACGCGGTGTTTGCCGTCGTGCTTCGTACAGTTCGAAACCGTGCCGTTGCCGAAGACATTACTCAAGATACATTCATCTCTGCGTTTCGCAAGATTTCGAGTTATCGCGGAGGAATATTTCGTGCTTGGTTGTTTCGTATCGCTAAAAACGCCTCCCTTGACTATTTGAGGAAAATCGCCAGACGATCCGAGACTTCCATAGATGAAGACATCGTCTATTTTTCAGAAACAGTCAGTGATGATAAGCAGGATCCAGTGGCAGACGCGTTGAACGCAGAACTCGCTCGATTAATTGAGCACTGCATGAGCGGGCTATCGGACGAACATCGTTTTGCGATGGTATTGATCGATGTCGAGGGTTATCAATACGACGAAGCAGCTGAATCGATTGGCGTTTCGATTGGTACTGTCAAATCACGATTAAACCGAGCCAGAGCGCGGATGCGCGACTGTGTTCAGCAAGATCCGGAACTTTTACCCGCATCAATGCGTCTATATAACAAGGAGAACTAAATCATAGTGGCTCGCAGGCTTCTAAATCGGCTTACTGACCGTACATATTCGAGCAATGACGCAGTAAATGCGTACGTTGAGGGAACCGCTTCATCCGATGAGATTCGTCTTGTTAAAGAGATGGTGCGGAAGAACGTTGCGCTCGAAAAAGACCTCTACACGCAGCAGGCATTACGGGCTGTTCTCGGCAAGATTGAGAAGATTGAAGCACCTCGCTCGTTTGCTATTACGCCGGAGATGGTTGCTGCCGCAGCAGGTAGTGATTCTTGGCTTTCACGCTTAGCGGAAGTATTTGAAACTCAGCGAAAACTTGCACTCGCTCCTGCAATTATCGCTGTGATCGCTGCTTTGAGCGTGGCGTTGCTGACAATTGGAGACATTACGGGTGTGGTCGATCAATCCGATTCATCTTTCTCAATGGCGGCCATCGCCGAATCAGACAGTACCATCAGCGGATCAGCTACTGGTTCGGATGGGCCTACCGGGGCTTCAGGTGCGCAAGGAAATCCTGGGTCACCGGGATCGCTTGGAAGTTTTGACCAGTCTGCCGTTACCACTGAAATGGCAGCAGCCGTACAAGCGCCAACGAGTGCTGACGCAGGCCTGGGCTTAAGTGTTCCCGAGCCGACAGGCCAAGCGGCTTCGGCACCCTTTGAGAGAACCGTCGATGATGCTGGCGGCACTGCACTGTTGGTCATACCCGAAGGAAATGCAATTGGCGAGCTCTCTACTACAAAATCAGCTGGTCCAGATGAGTCGATAGCGAACAATGACCTTATCCCCAGTGATGCACCAACATCACCCTCCTTGGGGACAGAGTTCGTTTATGGCGGTGAATTAGTCTCATCTCCGAGCTCGAACAAGGGTATCTCGTTGCCACTGCGGCAACTTCAAGCGGGACTAGCGGCACTAGCTGTTGCTGCAATTGGCGCATGGGTTGGACTCCGGCGAGCACGCGGCGAGTAGTTCACAAACCAGAGTGCATCGGTGCGCCATCATTGATCGGCCTTTTTACTCGTATCAGCCATCTTTGCAGCATTACAGCTTGTTCACGAATCTAAAGCTGCACGCAATGACCGTTGGGCGATCCACATTTGAAACATCAAATGGAACAAATCAGGTGGTTCTATCGTCTCTACTTATGACAGCCACAAATCACTACAGGTCAAATGTGGACGAGTCACGAAATATGTTCAGGCGGTTCAGAGTTCATCAGTGAACATCTAAACCAAAAGTAAAAAAATCGAGGGAATCAGTCATGAGAAAAAACAAGTTTCGAAAACCCACTGCATGGTTACTTGTGTCTGCCATCGCAGTGTTCTCGCTGGCAGCAGTTGCGTGCGCCGATTCGTCAGTTAATAAACCGGTTGACAACAACGATGATTCACCCACAATTGGGGCTCCAGCAGGGGTAATCGGTAGCGTTGGTTCTGGATCATCGAATTCATTCCCGACGAGTAGCGGACAAGCAGTGGCACCCGAGTACAACGCTACTGCTATTGAATCCTACCCGGTAGGTACATCAGGCGGATACGGAATTGCCTCAGCCTACAATACTCAGTCGAGTGCAGCGAGCTCAGGAATCTGGGTCACTGGTCAGGGAACAATCGAAATCCCAGCTGATGTTGCACAGGTTTCGATTGGTGTTGAGTCTCGCGAAATCACCGTTGCAGCAGCACGTCAAAACGCCGCGGATGCAATGGAAAACGTACTGAACGCCATCAAGGAAAACGGCGTTTCAGAAGATGATATTGTGACCACAAACTTCAACATTTATCCTGAGACGCAATGGATCGAAGTTTCCGACGCGCTTGGTCGGCACAGCGAACCTCGAATTACAGGCTACACGGTGAGCAACACGGTGCTAGTCACCGTTCGAGATATCGATAACCTGAGCCCAGTGGTCGACACGGCAGCGACAGCTGGTGGCGACTTGATCAGGATCAACTCGATTCAGTTCACAGTCGACGACTCGTTAGCATTCGGTGCTCAGATTCGTCAAATTGCCGCAGCCGATGCACTTGCCAAGGCTGATCTATACGCCCGAGCAATGGGTGTAACACTCGGGCCACTGGTTTACCTAAGTGAAATCGGCAGCTCAGTGCCGATGACAACAAACTACCCACAGGCTGAGATGGCGATGGACGGAGCTTCATTCAAATCGACTCCGATCTCGTCGGGTGACGTGAACCTTTCGGTAACGGTTCAAGCGGTATTCGCAATCGGCGGGTAGTTCTTCTACACAATTACGAAAGGGCGAATTCTCCAAGGAGTAATCCGCCCTTTCGTAATTAACTCGTTATCTGTAATACCCGCAATGTTCTACCAACGCATACAATTTCGTAGCCAGCGTGCGGCTGGCACAATCGTACGATTACATCACGACGAGGGAAGTTCGCATGGTCCTTAGCGACCGATCGATACGGGAAGCAATCGAAGCCGGCCGAATTGGAATTGAGCCATATTCTGATCGCGATGTTCAGCCTGCCAGCGTCGATTTCCATCTGGCGAATAAGATACTTGTGTTTCGAAATTCCACACTACCGTACATCGATCTTCGCAAGGATGTCCCGAACCTCACCGACGAAGTAATCATCGTTGATGATGAACCTTTTATGCTGCACCCGGGCGAATTTGTCCTCGGTAGCACCCTCGAGAAACTGAGTCTGTCAAACGATTTGGTGGCTCGAATAGAAGGTAAAAGCTCACTTGGTAGATTGGGGCTGATGATTCACTCAACCGCTGGGTTTATCGACCCAGGTTGGTCGGGCAATTTAACACTCGAACTGACGAACGTTTCACGACTTCCCATTACCCTCTACTTTGGAATGCGGATCGGTCAGATTTCGTTCCAGCAGATGACGACCGAGGTTGATCGACCATATGGGTCGAAGGAACTCAGCAGCCGTTATCAAGGTCAAGAGTCGCCAACTGCCAGTCGGGCCCATCTCGATTTCGACAGTCACATCAAACGTTCATAGTCCGGTATTGAGGTCTCGTTATCTTCAGTCCACTCGATAGAGCGCTAGAACTCGCTGAACAGGCGATGGGTGGTGTAGCACCACGACCCGCCGTAGGTGCAGTTGTAGTTCGAGATGGCGAGATTGTGGGTCAAGGCGCTACCGAACCACGACCGGGTCAACATGCTGAGCCTATAGCACTCGCTGAAGCTGGCGACCGAGCGAAGGGTGCAACACTCTATTGTTCTCTTGAACCACATGCTTTCCAAGGCGTCGCCCCACCCTGCACCGACGCAATTATTGCGGCTGGAATCACGAATGTGGTGACTCCACTGGAGGATCCTAACCCAATCGTTTCGGGGAACGGGTTTCGACAATTGCAAGCAGCGGGGATCGAAGTAGTTCGAGAGGTTTCGACATCGCAGATTAAACGTGCAGAGCGTCTAATCGAGGGTTTCGTTCATCACCTAAAGACACAACGACCACTAGTGACTCTCAAGTTGGCGATGAGTCTTGATGGCAAGATCGCCACGCGCACCGGTGAATCACAGTGGATCACGAACGAGGCGTCCCGTGCCAAAGTTCATGAAATGCGTCGACAGACTGATGCACTTATTACCGGGACCGGCACAATAATTACAGATCAGCCTAAGCTCACAGCACGAGATTCCGAGGGCAATCCAACTGGTCGACCGCTGTTGCGAGTCGTAATAGATACCAACGGACGAATGCCTTCTGATGCCCCTCTAGTGAATGAACCCGGTGACGTGCTTTGGGTAGTGGGAGAAAATGTTAATGTCAGCCCATCCAGCAGCAACGTCACCGTGCTCAAAGCGTCGTTAGTTGCAGGGAAAGTCGATTTAGCGGTTGTGATCGATGCTCTAGGTACAAAGGGTCTTCATAATGCAATGATCGAGGCGGGAGCAGGGCTTGCAGGTGCATTCATCGAAGGCGGCCTAGTAAACAAAATCTCTGTATTCATCGCTCCGAAAATTATTGGTGGAAGCGATGCTCCAGGACCACTCTCAGGTACCGGCGTATCTTCAATACACGACGTTCTTACTCTCGAAAATGTCACCCACACCATGATTGACAGCGATATTCTGATTGAAGGCTACGTTTCGAACCTAGATTAGTACGCTCAATTCTCATATCAATGGCGCACAGGTATAGACCGAACAGGCAAAACTAGGAAATGTTTTCAGGAATCATTGAAGAAATTGGTACAGTCGAATCGTACGATGGCGCGACTCTTGTCGTTCGAGCGAATCAAGTACTCGACGATCTGAATATTTCGGAGTCGATCATGGTCGCTGGGGTGTGTCTGACGGTTACATCACTCTCAGAAGCTGGTTCCACCTTCACGGTCGAAACCGTACCGGAGACACTGAAGCGTACCAACTTTGAGGATTTGAAGCCAAGCAGCCAAGTGAATCTCGAACGATCATTGCGATATGGTGATCGTGTCGGCGGTCATATGGTGCAAGGTCATGTTGATGGCGTCGGCAGAATTCGCTCGGTCATTGAAGACGGCAATTCGAGAGTGATCGTTATCGAAGCTCCAAAGAATATAATTGAAAACGTCGTTGAGAAAGGCTTCATCACGGTCGATGGAACCAGTCTCACGGTTGTAGATCGTAATCCCGACAGTTTCAGCATCGCAATAATCCCGTACACATACGATCACACAACGTTAAACGAACGACTCGAAGGCTCGAAAGTAAATCTTGAAGCCGATGTCACAGCCAAATATGTGGCGAATTTAATCCAGCCTTACTTAAACAACCTGCCCAATTAATTACACTGCAAACGACACAATATGACGACCAACCCGCATATACCTGACACCGTTGAAGCTCGTGCAATCGAATCTGTCGAACGAGCAATCGAGCAGATTAAAAGGGGCGGAATCGTAATTCTTGTCGATGACGAGGATCGCGAGAACGAAGGCGATATGGTGATGGCGGCGCAGGACGCAACCGCCCAAAACATCACACTGATGAATATGGAAGCGCGTGGGCTTATTTGCACCCCTATGGTTGGAGATGATCTTGATCGCCTTGGCCTTCCGATGCAGGTGCCGAAAAATACGTCTGAGCATCGAACAGCATTCACGGTTACAGTCGATTCGAAGTTCGGAATCACGACCGGAATCTCATCAGCAGATCGTGCGCACACAATTCAATTATTGGCCGACGAAGAGTCGACGGCAGCAAATTTTGTGCAGCCTGGCCACGTGTTCCCACTCCGTTACGAAGAAGGCGGTGTGTTGGTTCGCGCTGGTCACACTGAAGGTTCAGTCGACCTAGTCAAGCTGGCGGGAAAGCACCCCGCAGCCGTAATCTGCGAAATATTGAACGACGATGGCACTATGTCTCGTCGACCTCAACTTGAGGAAACTGCCAAAAATCACAATTTTCCTATCGTGACAATTGCGGATGTAATTGCTTACAGGATGAGTCACGAAAAGCTGGTGGAGCGGGTCGCTGAAGCACGCCTCCCAACCGCGCATGGCGTGTTCAAGGCGGTTGCATACAAGAGTTTTGTCGATCCATCAGAGCATATGGCCGTATACATCGGCGAGATCGACGATTCTGAGCCGGTACTCGTACGAGTTGAATCAGAATGTCTTACAGGTCACGTGTTCGGCAGCACACGTTGCGATTGTGGTGATCAAGTAAATATGGCGTTACGACAGATCGCTGAAGCTGGACGTGGAGTTCTGGTCTACATGCGACAGGAAGGTCGAGGGATCGGACTTCTTAACAAGCTCAAGGCCTATGAGCTTCAGGATCAGGGACTGGATACAGTCGAGGCGAATCTTCGACTCGGCTTTCCTATGGATCTTCGTCGATACGGTGTGGGTGCTCAGATTTTGAAAGACCTAGGTGTTCGGCGCTTCAAGCTGCTTACAAATAATCCGAAGAAAGTCATCGGACTCGAAGGTTTTGGGCTCGAGATGATCGAGCAACTTCCATTGGAAGCGCCGATCAATGACGAGAACCGCTTCTATATGCAGACAAAAGTCGACAAGATGGGGCACGACCTAGAGATGAATCCACCTACTTCCAAATCGGCATCTACAGATGACGAGGCGGGAGATTAATGTCACCTCGCAGTATTGATCAGAACCTTTTTGGTAAAGGGCTCGGAATCGCCGTAGTGACAGCGAGGTTCAACAGCTATATTACCGACCAAATGACTGAACTCACTGTGAATAGACTAGGTGAGCTCGGTGTTGCTTCGGAAGACATCGTGCTTGCCAAAGCTCCGGGTGCTTTTGAATTACCACTTATCGCGCGGCGGCTGGCAGAACGTGGTGATATCGATGCAGTTATTTGCATTGGAGCTGTTATCCGCGGGGATACTGATCATTACGAATTCGTCGCCAGAGCTGCGACGCAAGGCATCGCACGGGCTGGCGACGATTCAGGCAAGCCGGTGATCTTCGGTGTGCTCACCACGAACAACACCGAAGATGCGGTAAAGCGCATAGCGCACGCTAGTGGATACGCCGACGCTGCTGTCGAAATGGCGAACACAATTCGCCAGATCCACGAACTCTCATAGGCTTCACGCTCGGCACAACCGAAGCCTAGCGATGTTCCATTTTCATTGCACGAATCGAGCCACTTTCTGCTTCGAGATTCTCCTCCACATCTGCTAATCTGCATCTATGCCGGGTGATTCAGCAAACTTTGAAAAAGAACGGGTGATATTCCACGTTGATCTCGATGCGTTCTACGTTGAAGTCGAACGCCAGAACGACCCGTCATTGTGCGGTAAACCGGTTGTGATCGGCGGGATAGGTCCTCGTGGGGTTGTCGCCACTGCCTCGTACGAAGCACGTAAATTCGGCGTCCACTCGGCAATGGCGACAACAGTGGCGCGTCGACTTTGTCCACACGCGATCTTCATGCGCGGTAATCACGAGTCGTACAGCGATTTTTCCAAGAAGTTCATGAACATTCTCAGGGAGTACTCACCGAACGTCGTGCCAGTGAGCGTCGATGAGGCGTATTTGGATATGAGCGGGACCGAGCGTATATACGGTCAACCGATCGAAGCCGCCGACATGATCCGCACTGCAGTACGAGAGCAAATCGGTCTGCCTGCCTCGATCGGCATTGGCCCAAGCAAGCTCGTTGCCAAGGTATCGACGGAGCACGCAAAACCTGACGGTGTATTTCAGGTTCGACAACAAGAGGCTGAAGCTTTCTTTGCTCCACAAACGGTCCGGAATCTTCCCGGCATTGGCCCGAAGGCTGGAGAAGCTCTGGCAAAAATCCAGATCACAACTCTTGGGCAGCTTGTGGCAGCTCCCATGGGCTCGTTACGACGAGTGTTGGGACCGAATCATGCCGACTATATTCGCCGTCGAGCACAGGGAATTGACAACGCTCCACTGAAAGAACGTGTCGCCGCCAAATCGATTAGTTCGGAGACCACGTTCGAGATAGATGTATCCAGTCGATCCGAACTTGAAAAAGTTTTGAAAAAACTGAGCGAGCGAGTTGGCACTCGATTACGTAGATCGGGTCTACAAGCTAGAGGAGCCAGCATCAAACTTCGATATGGCGACTTCACGACCATCACTCGACAGCGAACTTTTGTGGCTCCAGGCAACGGTGATCAGTTGATATACGACACTGCCAACACTCTGTTGGTTACTGCGATGCGACAACGTGGCGATGCAATTCGGCTTGTTGGCGTGGCGGTAAACGGCTTAGGAGAACTGGTCACCCAGCTATCACTACTAGATCAAAACCCCTTGGCCGATTCGGATACCAGTAAAACACTCGATGCGATACGAGAACGATATGGCAACGAGTCGATTACGCGTGGACTGACATAAAGTATTTTTCTCTGGATCGACAATTGCGATACCCGTGTTAATAACTACCGCTTTAAGGGTTCGATAGAAGCCCCGCCTCTTTGGCAGCAGCCATCACGATTGGTCGTTGCTCGGAAGTAAGATCCATCACTGGTGGAATCGGGTGACCACAGTCGATTCCAAGCCGATCCGAGAGAATCATCTTGGTCACACCTGCAGGTGCCCCAAACATTCGTACAACATCAACGATCTGCTTGGTGCCATCTTGCAATCGTTGAGCAGTCTCAAAATCACCACGCTCCCATGCACCGTACAGTTCGGCGTAGTGCCAAGGAGCAACGGATAGCGGAGCATCGACTGTTCCAATCGCCCCCATAGTCAGTGCAGGAAGCGGCAATGCACCGTTCCCTGAGAAGCACTTCAGACCCATGTCAGCAAATGCACGAATGTCACTAAAGTTGACCGCCGAGTGTTTCAGACCAATCACCGTCGGCACTGCTGCAACAATCTTCTCCATAAACTCTGGTGTCGTTTCAACCTGCGTGAGCTGTGGCAGGTTGTACACGAAGAACGGGAGGCCATCAGCGGCATCGGCGACTCTCTTGTAGTGGTCGATCGTCATCTGATCGTTACCCTTGAAGAAGAATGGCGGTACACAGCAGATCGCATCACAACCGGAGTCTTTCGCAGCCTTCGCACCTTTGGCAGCACTCTCGGTACTAATCGCACCAACGTGCATAATCGAAAGCCCTTTGCCCGAGATCGTTTCGCCAGCAATACGAGCGGTCGTCTCACGCTGTAGTTCGCTCATTACAGGACCTTCACCCGTGGAGCCAGCAACCCAGAATCCGCCCACGCCGTGAGCAAGATTGTCTTCGAAGATCGCCCGCAGCGCCTCTTCGTTGATCCTACCGTCAGCATGAACGGGGGTCGGATTCGCCGGGAATACACCCTTCCACTCCAGCCCTTTTCCGGATGCGTGTGCTCGTTCGGCAGCAGTTGCGATCATCGCCATCCGATATCCTCCAAAGGTATTGCCTCAATTATTTGAAGGCGACAGTCTAGCTGTTAAAACTCTGAGAGTGTTGAGCTTCGTCCTTTCAATGAATACGGAAAATTCTGAATCTGACCAGTGAACAAAAGATTCGCAGAATTTTGACTGCCCATTTATTAGGCGAATACGTTTCACCTTGCTAGTATTAACCGCTGTTCGCAGATGCCGATTCGTCTAGCGGTAAGACACCAGACTCTGAATCTGGTAACCCAGGTTCGATCCCTGGATCGGCAGCCAAGACAACAGG
The DNA here is from genome assembly GCA_013204545.1 of Chloroflexota bacterium. Taxonomy (GTDB): domain Bacteria; phylum Chloroflexota; class Dehalococcoidia; order Lucifugimonadales; family Lucifugimonadaceae; genus Lucifugimonas. The sequence continues at coordinate 16,343 of JABMNN010000087.1, forward strand.
GCCCCATCGTCCAGAGGCCCAGGACACGGCCCTCTCAAGGCTGAAACAGGGGTTCGAATCCCCTTGGGGCTACCACAGGTAGCAAGCAAAAAGCGGTCGGCACATGTGCTGGCCGCTTTTTGCTATTTTCGAATATCGGTACACGAAATAACGAAAGTAACGACCGTTATTAAAATGACGACATCATTCTCTGTACAAGGGGCACGATTTGGTACGTAGTCACAGCGGTCACATGGGCGGCTCGATAGACGAAGCTCCAAAACGCCCTATAGCCCGCAAGACACTTATTCGGGTTTCAAAACTCTACCAGCCGTATCAGTCAGCGCTCGTCACCGTGGCGATTCTGATCGTGATTTCGGCGTTGCTGATGATCGCCACGCCGCTTCTCATTCGGCAGATCATCGACGATGCAATACCGAACTCCGACCGTACAAACTTGTACTGGCTAACAGGTTGGATGATCGGTATCGCAGCTGTCAGCGGTGCCATCTCTTACGGCACAAACTACCTCAACATGCGAACTGGGCTTACTGTGATGGAAGACCTTCGCCTGACCGTATACGCCCATCTTCAAAAACTGCCTCTTTCGTTCTTCACCTCAACCCGCACCGGTGATCTACAGACTCGCATTTCGAGCGATGTGGGAAGCACCCAGATGCTTCTTACAGACACCCTTGGGGTATTGCTGTCGAACTCCGTAATTGTAATTTCAGCCGTCGCGGCGATGCTCATCATATCGTGGCAGCTATCGATAGTTGCTCTTGTCACATTGCCGATATTTACGTTCGCAATGTTCAAAGTTGGCAAGCGCCGGCGAGAACTAACGCGCCGAACTCAGAAGTCGCTTTCGGAACTTACTTCTCGAACGGGAGAGACTCTTTCGGTGTCAGGGGTGATGCTTTCGAAGACGTTTGGACGTGAAGCTGATCAATTAGTTCAGTTTAAGCAGAACAGCTCGGAACTGACAGTTTTGAGTCTGCGTCGGACAATGACGGGTCAGCGTTTTTCGGTAGTTATGCAAACGTTTTTCACGATGACTCCAGCGATTATTTGGCTGATTGGTGGTTATTTCATCATCGATACACAAAGTTCGATCACACTCGGCGACATTGTGGCCTTCACAGCAATTCAGGCAAGGCTGTTGTTTCCAATGGCAGGTCTGTTTATGCGGGGGGTTGAAATTTCCAGTTCGATCGCTCTGTTCGATCGAATTTTCGAATATCTCGACATTGATCCGAAGATTAAAGATCCTGCGAAACCTGTTTTGGTCGATCCTGCGAATTTCAAGGGAGTAATCGAATACCGCGGAGTTGGATTTAAGTACATAGAGATACCAGTCAGCACCAAGGACCAATTACTGAAAGAAAAATCATCCCCATTCAGCCTCAGCAACATCGAATTCTCTGTTCCTAGTGGCGGACTCACAGCGTTGGTCGGTCCTAGTGGAGCCGGTAAGACATCCGTTGGCTACCTGCTTGCTCGCTTATACGACGCTGACACAGGCTCTGTGTCGATAGACGGAATCAATGTAAAGAATATGGCACAGGCCGATCTTTCGAAATTGATCGGCGTCGTGTCGCAAGATTCGTTCATGTTTCACGCTACCATTCGGGAGAATCTTGTATTCGGGAAGCCACACGCATCTGAGCAAGAGATGATCGATGCAGCGAAGGCGGCTCAGATTTTCGATCTCATAGATGGACTTCCAGAGAAATTCGAAACCGTCGTTGGTGAGCGTGGATACCGATTGTCTGGCGGAGAACGTCAGCGTCTGGCGATAGCACGAGTAATTCTCGCAAACCCACGAATTTTGCTGTTGGACGAAGCCACGAGTTCGCTCGACACGCTCTCTGAACGAATGATTCAGCAAGCTCTGACCCGGCTGCGAGAGGGTCGCACGACTGTCGCCATCGCTCACCGACTTTCGACAGTAATCGCTGCTGATCAGATTCTTGTCATGCAAGCTGGAAAGATTGCTGATCGAGGGACCAATGACGAGTTGCTCGAACGCTCGTCGCTGTACCGCCGTCTATACGAAGAGCAGTTCACCGCGATTCCTTCGCTTTCCTAGGTAGCTCGCTGTTTTAGGGTGTACATTTTCGACGTGCAACAACGAACACGTGGAGAATACCTGAATGTCCCAAAGTCACACAGGCAAACAACCCCTGAGACCCGTTATGGGTCTACGACCGCCCAACGACATCATGTTCGAGGAGTCGTTCTGGGATGAATTGGCAGATGCAGGTGTCAAAGAAATCGCCTTGCAATGGCTGTGTTTACTCGACGATCAGGCTCCCGAAGGCGAAGGCAACATCTACCCGCAGCCAGAGGACGGTCATCCTCGAGGTCTAGAGGCCATGGGGGGAAAACGTGTAAAGCGGGTTCCGACCGCAGCATTCAATCCAACTCCGGAATTCTACGATGGGCTTTCATGGCAGCCACCGGGTATGCCCAATCATCTAGCTGGGCAATCAGAAAAGCTCTCATCTGCACTTGAAATGGGTCGATCAAAAGGATTCACGATCTACACGGTAGACGACAAGGGGTACTTCCTTCATGGAGGATTTGGTTCAGGAAAACTCGACCTAGCAAAACGCGCACCGAGTTTCACTGATCCCGATATGCCAGCGATGACAGTCGCACGAGCACGTGACACGGCGAAGCACTTTCCACAGGTGACCGGTCTACTGCTTGACGGACCCGATTTCAAATGGGAGATCAAGCCCGGACACCGCGACGATCTATGGGTGGAGCCCATCGATACCGAAGAAAACCGTACATTTGCTTCTAATAACGGAATGGATTTCCAGAAAGTCCTCGATGGCCGAGAGCATTTCAAAGAATTTCTCCATGGATTTAATCCGGACTACGCACGCACGTTCATGGCGAAAGCTCACGGGGCACTGGCGAATCATGATTGGTGGCGCGATCACCCAAAGTTCAATGACTGGTATTCGTTTAAACAAGCTGCGATCGAATGGAGTGTGAGCAGTTCGTATAAAGGTGTGAAGGAGCATCTTCCGCACATACAGGTTGGGAACTCTTCTCGATTACCATTTGCCGAGCCGCTTACAGGGCACAACACGACCCGTAAGCAGAAGTACATCGACTTTCAACAGCCGAAGCAGTACTGGTGGTCAGGTGGAGTCGCCGGCTTCAGGGGAACCATAGTGAATTGGGTTGAAACGCTCGTCGATTGGAACAGTGGACTCGATCATGATTTGGCTTCGGAACTCTTCGGATCGATATTCGACTATCCGCTAGCAGCAAGCTATCCAGTCAGCGACTACAACGGTGAAGCGACCGACGAGTGGTTCACCACCGGAGTACGAGACCAAACTGCCAAGATGCTCACGAACAGTGGCGGTCAAGAACACTTCATGCCGTGGGTTGGGCTTGAGCACTTTGGGTCGAACTGGCTGACGGCAAGCGAGCTAGATCGGTTGTTAGCCGAGATGCAATCGCAGGGCGCAACTCGCTACTGCTACTTCATCTACAACTCGATGAAGCCCGAGATATGGGATGTAATTCAAAAGTACAGCCGGGAATAGTCATCTGTCGGAGTTCGTGCACCTTCTGCCAACGAAAAGGATTTCGGGATGCTGAATATCTAACTCACTGGTGGTCTTTTATCGGCCCAGGGTCGAGCTTCTTCGAAGGCGGCGGAGGCTGCGAAGACTGTGACTTCATCTTTCATGTCACCAACTATCTGAAGTCCGATCGGAAGACCTCCCGACGAGAAACCTGCAGGAGCTGAAGCACCGGGGTTCCCTGTGAGATTGAATAGGTATGTAAACGGCGTAAAGCCCCAAAGTCGGTGAGGAACTTGCTTCCCGCCGATCATTTCTGGTGCATCTCCGATGTCGAACGCAGGCACAGCGAGCGATGGCGAAAGCAACAGATCGTATGTGCCAAAGTAGTCGTTCACGTACTTCCGGTAGGCTCCGATATTGCTGAAGATGTTCCACATGCGCTCTGCCGATAAGGTTGCGGCACGATCCATGTACCCGCCAAAGTAGTCAGTCATATCTTCTCGATGATTATCGAAATCTTCCCGAGCGGCGTCGAGTCCCTTAACCGTGAAGTAGTCAAAGAACGTCCAGAAGACCTCTTCGTAGTTCGACGGATTGAAATCGACGGTCTCGACGGTTGCACCAAGCTCCTCGAATACCTTCGCAGCGGTTTCAGTCACCCTCACGACTTCAGGCTCGACAGGGTTTCCACCCATGTCAGGCGTCCACCCGATCCTTAGTCCCTTAACGCCCTTGGTCAAAGCACCTAGATAATCGGGAACATCATCTGTTATCGAGTCGGCCTCGGCACGAGGATCGTGACCCGACATGATAGCCAAAGTCACGGCAGCGTCGCGAACGGTACGCGTTAGCGGTCCTGACGTAGCATTGTTCATGATGTTGTGGCCAGCATTTCTCGTAGGATTTGCGGCACGCGCCACCCTACCCTGCGTCGCTTTGATTCCATAGACACCAGCGAACGCAGCAGGGATGCGAATCGATCCTCCACCATCACCACCGGTAGCGAAACTGGTCAGTCCAGAAGCGACCGCTGCAGATGCGCCGCCCGATGATCCTCCCGGGGTTTTATCGAGATTCCAAGGATTCCGTGCGGGTGGTCCGAGTCGATTCTCTGTGGTGCCAGCAAATCCGTTTTCTGGAGTATTGGTTTTTCCTGTAATAATCGCTCCCGCAGCTTTTACTCGAGCAAGAGGGATCGAATCAGCCTTGGCGATATTGTTCTTATAAGTCAGCGATCCGTGAGTCCATACAACACCTTTCATCGGCTCAGTGTCCTTGTATGGAACAGGTATACCGTGGAGCGGCCCGAGCTTGTCACCTCGCATCACGGCGGCTTCTGCTTCACGGGCGGCGTCCATTGCCATGTCGGAAATACGTGTAATGAATATTCCGAGTTTGGGATCGAGTTCGTCGGCTCGCCTCAGGTGTGACTCAGTAAGTTCGACCGGTGAAATTTCTTTCGAACCGATCATCTCCCGCAACATATAGGTGGGAGTGAATCCGAGTTCTCTATCTGAAGTCATTTTGCCTTGTTCTTTGAATACTTGACCCGCTGGAAATCGGGCACTGACGGTTGTGGAGACTTAATGCTTTTGTCATTTGATGCATAAGCGAATTTATTTGGCTTTCATTGCCTCAATGAACAGTTCAATTGGTTCAGCGGGAAGCGTTTCTGTCTCGATGGTTCCGCGTGCACCTCGATCAATAGAAAGCCGACTCATATGTGCATTGTCTGGTGCTTCGATCAATGTGGCAAAGTCGTAATGCCCCAGCAGCGCGTACTGAGATACCACGCTGCAACCTTGCTCTTCGATTTCGAGATTCACTTGCGTTATTCGATCCGGATTGTGCTTGATCCGATCTCGTCCGCGCTCAGTCAACTTTGAAAGCATCAAGTAGTACGGCATTTCTATTCCTCTTCTATTCACGATCTTGATGAGGTTGGATGTCGCCCAGTCACTCGGCTATCGCAGCAAACAAGAGACAACCTATTCCATTTTTGATCCGACAAATGTTGATAAGGCACGGGCTGTCGGATCAGTGCGAACGTTCACGATGGCGGGTACACCGGCAGCGAGTGCTCGCTCAAATGCAGGTTGAAGGTCTTTAGGGTGTTCAACCAGTTCGCCATGTCCGCCAAGTGCTTCCGCGACCTTGTCGAATCGAGTAAATCCAAGCTCACGTCCGGGCTTACGGATACCTTCAACGCGCGCAGTCCAGCCCTCGTTGTTAGATACCACGATCACTATTGGTAGGTTGTGACGAACCGCTGTGTCGAAATCTTGAATGTTCATTCCAAGTGATCCGTCACCGTGCAGAGCAATGACTTGTTTGTCTGGCTTCGCGATTTTGGCACCAATCGCATACGGTAGCCCAACACCCATGCAGCCTGAAGGCCCAGAATTTAGGCGGTGACCGGGGTAGTATGTTGGCATCGACTGTCGACCAAAGTGGAGAATTTCGTTACCGTCGACTGCCAATATAGCGTCACGATCCATTACTTGTCGAAGCTCTTTGCAGAGTCGAAGTGGATGGATCGGCTGCTGATCGGAATTTTCAAGCGGAGCTACTCGCTCACGTCGTGCGAGATCGGCTTCCCGCAGGTTGTCAATCCATTTCGAGTTTGCTTTCGATTTGAATCCCGTTCGTTCAGCCTCGTCGAATAATTGTTGCAGCACGGTTTTTGCATCACCTTCGATGCCAGTATCTACCGAACGGTTGTGTCCGAGTTCGGCTCCGTGAATATCAACTTGAATAATTTTTGATTCGGATGCGATTCGCTCGCCGAACGTCATCATCCAGTTCATACGTGTGCCAACTACCAATACGACATCAGCAGTTCGGAACGCGCCGGAGCGGGCGGCAGGGAACGACATCTCGTGATCGTCTGGGAGAAGTCCGCGTGACATCGGCGAGGTATAGAACGGTATCCCCATACGCTCGACCAGTTGACGGAGTTCGGCGTATGCCTGCGACCACCAAACACCTCCACCAGCGAAAATCATTGGGGTGCTTGCTTCAGAAAGCATTTTCACAGCCCGTTTGATGAGATCTGGATCACCTGCAGGTCGTGATCTTCCGACTACGCGGGACGGTACAACAGCGTCAGATTCTTCCACTTTGCCGTATAAAACGTCTTCATTGCAGTCGACGTAAACAGGTCCGGGTCGGCCGGTTGTGGCAATTCGGAAGGCGGTCGAAATGTGTTCTGGGTAACGAGCAGGATCTGTGGGCCGCATTACGGCTTTGGAGATCGGTTGAAACACGCTCATCTGGTCGACTTCTTGGAAACCGTCGCGCCCGAAGTCTTCAATCGGCCCAGCACCTCCGAGAGTAATCATCGGGGCACAATCTGCCCATGCCGTGTATTGCCCGGTGAGCAGGTTCAGTGTTCCGGGCCCTGAGGCGGCAGTCGTCACACCGGGCTTGCCTGTGACCCTGGCATATCCATGAGCGGCCATAGAAGCAGCCTGTTCGTGACGAAAATCGATTGCCTTTATTCCGAAGTCTTCAGAGTTGTTGACGATTTCGTAATTAGGCCCACCCATGAGGTAAAACAGGTGCTCTACCCCTTCTTCTTTGAGTGTACGAGCCAGAAGATAACTACCATCTACTTGCATGTTTGTTCTCAATAACATCGCTTGATAGTTCTTTGCCAATTTCTTTGGAATTTTTATCGGAATCAGAATACGCCCGTCTTGGAGATAAATTCTGTCATATCAGTGTGTGAGGCGACCGGACTTCAACCGGCGACTCTCTTCAGATGGTGAATCGACCATTCGACTAAGAACGCCCTTTGGAGATG
>JABMNN010000088.1 GCA_013204545.1 Chloroflexota bacterium
GCCGTACAGCGCATCAGGTTTCCCCCCTCAGTAGGCATTGAGCGGGTGGCCCGAAGATTCAAATGCCCTTCTCACCCGGCGAGAAGGGCATTTGCGCGTTGTGCGATATATGGCTTCGAGCGCGGTGGTCGAAGCCGGCATCACTGGAGTAGATTGATCACAACATCTCAACGAATTGACTAGTTCATACGTAAACGTCTGGCGAAATACTTCGGTACGCTTTGGTCGAACCGAATCATCCAACAATAGGATCCTAATATTTGCCTCAAGTAAAATCCCAAGAAAACGTCGCTGCCGAAATGAGGGATGGGACCGTCCTCAGGGCTGATATTTATCGTCCAGATGATGGTGGTAAGCATCCTGTACTGCTACTCCGTACTCCCTACTGGAAACTTAATCCCAGATATATCAAGACAGCCAGAAATCTAGCGGAGCGAGGCTATACAGTTATCTGTCAGGACATGCGAGGTCGGTATGGATCAGAAGGCGAGTTTCTCTGGCAGTTCATGGATAACTCGCTAACGGGTGACGCTCAAGACGGTTACGACACAGTTGAATGGGCTGCCAGCCTGGATCATTCTGATGGCCAAGTTGGAACTTGGGGACACTCTTACGACGGTTGGCCGTCTTGGCGGATGGCAGAACTCCAACCACCGTCTCTGAAAGCAATTCACGCCAGCGGCATGGGTACTAAATCGCTAGATATGAACTTTGGCATATTCGAGACTGGTCGTAGACTCGAATGGACATACATGATGGCAGCCGACATGCGTCGACGCTCGGGGGTTACGCACGGACCACATTCTCCAGTAGAAGCTGTAAATCAATGGCGTGCGATCGAGCGCGGAAAATGGATATGGTATCTACCGTTAGAGGACATCCCCAGTGACACATTTTCGACTCTGACACCCCAACTTAAGGCGTATTACAGAGAACAAAACGTCGAGATGTGGAATTTCGACGACATGCACACGAAAGTAAACGTACCAGCAGGTATGTTCACTGGTTGGTGGGATCGTGTCATAGGCACGGTGAAACAGTACACAGGGCTTGAAATGAACGGCCCAAAACGTCTTCGAGGACAACACAGATTAGTTGTCGGTCCGTGGTCACACATGATGACTACACTTAACAGCGATCTGGGTCCGATCAATTATGGGCCACAGGCCGAAGAAACGTGGGAGAATCTCATTCTGCGCTGGTACGACTACCAGTTCAAAGGGATCGACGACGGAATCGGATCCGAACCCGGCGTGAAACTTTTCATACTCGGTGCGAACGAATGGACATTCGAGAACGAATGGCCCATCAAGCGTGCAGAAGCAGTACCGTATTACCTGCACAGTGAAGGCTCAGCCAACACGCCTAACGGTGATGGCACTTTGTCGCACGACCAACCAGCTTCGGAAAATCCTGATAAATACTCATACGATCCGAAAAACCCTGTGATGAGCGTCATGGACATAGATGCTCAGGCCATGCCCCGAGACCAAAAACCTCTTGATGGACGTATCGACGTGCTCGTCTATCAAACTACGCCATTCGAATCACCTACCAGATTTATAGGACCGGTTGATCTAGAGCTGTGGGCGGCATCGAATGCGCTCGATACCGATTGGACCGCCAAGCTCGTTCTTGTTGAGAAAAGCGGGTTGGCAGTCAATTTAACTTACGGAATCATGCGAGCTCGTTACAGGGCAGGATTCAACGATGAAAAACTTTTAGACCCTGACGTGCCGACCAGATACGTCATCAAGCTAAATCCTATCGGTATTGAAATTCAGCCAGGACAACGACTTCGATTAGATGTATCGAGTTCAGACTTTCCAAACTTCGATCGAAACCACAACACCGGTAAAGATTTTTGGTCGGACACTGAGCTTAAGATCGCTAGGCAAATCATTTTCCATAATTCGGAAATGCCGTCATGTTTATTGATGCCATTAGTGGTGACAAATACACATTCTGGCTAAGAGATCTAGGTACTACTAGCTGGCGTTCCAATCACGTTGTCAGCATTATCGGCGATGTCATCGAACGAAGTGTAGTTTGTTTGCCAAAGTTGGGAATACAGCCCGCTCGAGTTAACTAACTCGTTGTGTGTCCCCTTTTCTACGATCTCACCATCACGAACAACGATGATTTGGTTCGAGTTCCTGATTGTGGACAAGCGATGAGCAATCACTAGTGCAGTTCGTCCTTCAAGCAGTTTCTTCAATGCATCTTGAATAATTCGTTCCGTGTAACTGTCAATGTTCGCTGTCGCCTCATCCAGAACTAGAATTTTAGGATCGGCTACCAACGCACGTGCGAAGCTCAAAAGCTGTCGTTGCCCCACCGATAGGTTCGACCCACGTTGCTCAAGCGTAGTGTCATAGCTCTTTTCAAGCTGCATGACGAAATCGTGGGCACCAATAATCTTGCAAGCTGTTACGACATCTTCTCTTGTCGCACCAATCGTGTTATACCGAATATTCTCAAACACTGTTTTAGAGAACAGGAAAGGCTCTTGGAGAACCATGCCCATGACTTGACCGATCGACTGTTGAGTCACATCTCGTATATCGATCCCATCAATTGATATTGCACCTTCTTGCACATCGTAGAAGCGATGGGCAAGTGCGGTAATTGATGTCTTGCCAGATCCTGTTGGGCCAACTAAGGCTATAGTTTGTCCGGGCTCCGCTATGAAGCTAATATTTCGAAGTATCGGCCGTTCAGGATTGTAGCCAAATGTAACGTTATTGAATTCGACTCTCCCCTTCACATCTCCAATAGGTTCAGCATCTGGTTTGTCGGCAATATCGAGCGGAATATCCAATAACTCGAATATACGATGACCAGAAGCCACAGCGCGCTGAAGTACCGCATAGTGCATGGTTAGCGTACGGATTGGCTCGAAAAATCTTTGAACGTAAAGGAGGAAAGCGACCATCGTTCCGATTTCGATCGATTCGCTTAGAACCCGCCCACCGCCGACGGTCAGAACAATCGCCAAAGCAATTCCTGTCATCAATTCAACCGTAGGCATGAGTACACCACCAAGTCGTGATGCTTTTACCGCCGACCAGAAATACTCACGGACCTTACCATCCATGATTCCAGTGTTTTCTTTTTGCCGGTTGAGTGCCTGAACGACTCTTATACCGCTAACATTTTGGTCGAGATACACACCAACTATGGATGAGTTTCTACGCATACGTAAAAAGGCACGCCGGGCGATTGGCTGCCAGATGATTCGAATCAGGAATAGCACTGGAACAATACCGATCGTCACAATTGCTAGTTGGAAATCCAACATAAGCAATATCACGATGATCCCCACCAATGTCAGCAAATCACCAATGATTTCGATGGAAGACTCCAACATTTCTTGCAGAGCACCGATATCACCAAACATTCTGGACATGAGCGCACCGATTGGTGTCTTGTCTGAAAACGAGAGCGCCAATCGCTGCAACTGCAGGAACATATCAGCACGAATATCGTAGAGAACCGTTAACGCCACTTTTGTGATCAGGACACTCTGAAGAAAATTCGTCAACCAGTAGATTCCTGCAACACCTACAATCGCTATGGCAATAACACTGAGTAGGTTCGAATCCCCTTTTCCAATAGCGTTATCGATGCCGAATTTCACCAGTAATGGAAGCGATAAATTTGCCAGCGTGAACCCGATGACCGCGAAGGTGGCGATCAGCATCGCTTTTTTGTACGGCGAGGCGTAGAAGAAAAATCTTTTGAAGACAGTACTGTCGAGTTGTGCGAACATCTCTTCGTCTGACTCATGCAGATTAGAGTGCTCTTCTTCAGCATTCGCAGGTCGTTGTCGTTTTGGTTCTTGAGCCGGACGATTAGTTTTGGATGTTGTAGCCATTGGGGTTAATCGTTTTCCTCCACTCCACGGCCACTCTGGAGATCCCACAGGTTTTTGTAGTGGCCATTCAGTGCCAACAAATCATCATGAGAACCACGCTCAGCAATTCGACCGGTGTCTAATACGAGAATTTCGTCGGCATGTTGGAGTGAAGCAAGGCGATGTGCAATGATGATGGTCGTCTGACCTTTCGTAAGTTCTTTTAACGCCAAGTGAATACGGGCATCTGTCCCGGCATCAACCGATGAAGTGGAGTCGTCCAACACCAGAATCGGCGAATCTGTAAGCAATGTTCGAGCTATAGCGACTCGTTGCCTTTGACCGCCTGAGAGACCAACTCCGCGCTCCCCAAGTTCGGTGTCGTAACCTTCGGGAAGGCCCGAGATGAAATCGTGAATCTGAGCAATTTTTGCAGCAGTCATAACTTTTTCATCTGATGCAGTGACATCTCCATACCGAATATTGTCTCGAATCGAGCCGTCGAACAAAAATGGATCCTGTTCGACTAACCCAATGGCACTGCGAACCGACAATATCGTTGCCTTCGACAGATCTGTTCCGTCGATCGAAACCGTGCCTGCGGTCGGATCGTAAAAGCGTGGTATTAGATTAGTAATAGAACTTTTTCCGCTACCAGGTGCACCAACTATTCCAATGGTGTGGTCTTTTCTAGCCTCAAACGTAATGTCACTGAGTGCAGGTGCTTCTCCGTAACTGAAAGAGACATTATCGAATCGCAAGACTCCTTCAGGGACTTTCAGAGATTTCGCTAAAGAACTATCCGCAATCTCCGACGGGATATCGAGAACCTCGAATATTCTGCCGCCAGCCGAGGACGCACGGGCTGTCGAGTTGATGATCATGATGATCATTCGTACGGGGAATCGGAGAAGAGCTAGGTAGAAGAAAAATTGTGTTAATTCACCCTCTGTCAAATCGCCGTTGATTACCTTCTCGCCGCCAACCCAAAGAACAATTGCCCATGCAATGAGGAATGCAAACGAAATCGTTCCTCCTCCCCATGCGTGCGTCCGTGCAGCAGTCATCCGAAGGTCGACGACCTCACGGGCCACAATGTCGAATTTTGACTCTTCATATTTTTGAGCAGAAAAAGCCCTAACAACCCTTATCCCAGCAAGATTTTCCTGCATGGTGGTAGTCAACTCCCCAAGAGCATCTTGAATCTTCCGCCAGGTAGTCCGTAATTGGAGTCGCAGTCTCGCGCTCCGGTAAGCCATAAATGGAACGAAACTTAAGCTGAGCACTGCCAGCTGCCAATCGATCTGCGCCATGAATATTCCAGCGGCCACAAGTACGACGACAACTCGAACAATCTGCACCAATCCAGATTGAACGAACATCCGAACTCCCTCGATGTCTGACAGCCCGCGCGACATCAACTGGCCGGTGTGAACTCGATCGTGGAAGCTGAAACTCAGTACCTGAAGCTTGTCGAAAAACAACATTCTGAGATGATTCGAAACTCGCTGGCTCAGGGTTTCACCAAGGAACATCTGGGCAAAACCAGTTGTTCCACGTAAAACCGACACGAGAATCACCAGTAGTGCTGTGTGCAGCAGTAATGACTCAATATCGCCTCGACTGGCCGCATCTCCTTTTATCAGTGACAACGCTGCATCAACACCATCTCCCAGCAGCCGAGGAATAAACAAAGATATAACCGCGGTACTTGCGGCAAACAAGATTGCAGTCAGAAAGTGCCAACGATAAGCAAAAGTGAGTTTAGTAATGCGCCATAGCACATCTGAGCCAGTAGGCCCTGTTTCTGTAATTCGGGACCGAACGCTTCGGCGCTGTCGCTCTGAGCGGCTTGAGGCAGGATTTACTGGTGATGAATTCGTCGGGGCAACCTCGAGTTATGGCTTTGCAATCGAACATAGCACTTTGCGCCGACTACATTCGGATTTAATGAGCAGCGTTGGGGAATGCCCGGGAGTATACGCCGAAGATTCGGTGCGTGACTGTACCAAGCTTAGTCCCGGAAAAAGTTGGCAGGGGAAACCGCTGTCATGATGCGCATTTTGCAACTTGCACAATGCGATGAACGATGAATCAAATTCGAGTCTATATCTGAGGCTCGTTACTTAAGATTATTTGTCCCTGATGCGATCTTGATAATCGCCTGAACATCCACACCTAGATCAAGAGTTGCTATCTCACAGGCAGTCGGATTTAACGTCTGAATAATTGATCGTACGCTTTATCAAGGATGTGAGCTTCAATGTCGATTTCGTCATCAATTGCAGTTGATGAAAGCACAGATTAGATTGCTATAGATTTCAGTTGGCCTTTTCCACCTTTGCCGTCGCGCTTTGTTGCACTGGAAATCACACTTGAATTTATGTGTGTAATTCTGTCTTAGTCGGCAGTAATAATCACTTGCCCCTTGGTAAAGTCAGCAAGAATAATTCGACCACCATGACGTGCGAGTGGATCAAAGTAACCTTCAGCATTTTGAGCATTGAATTCGCTCCGAAATTCATTCAACGCTCGAATTACCGCATGTACTGGTCAATGCCTTCAGTGACCGGTGCCGGTCCTGATGGGAATATTGCCGTTTTTGCACGATCCGCTCCCACCACTAGAATGTAGCAATCATTTGCATCATTCATGATCGGCACGGTGATTTCTAGAAGCTGTTCTTCGGTTAACTTCTCTAGCCATTTCCAATGGTCGTGAACACGCGCCTCACCTTCAAGAGGCATGTATTGCATAAGCTTTCCGATGTTTCCACGTGCGTGTTTAAAAATGAATTCCTTCGCATCTTGCTTCGAAAACCCTTGAGACCCAACAGGTCGAGCCACATCAGGCGGCATCAAGATCAATCGTTCCTGTCCGCTGCGAACGCTTTGCAAGTTCATGGTTCCAAACGTTGAACCGTATGCCAGATTCTTCAAAAGTCCTTCGGCAGTATGATTACCCTGGTCCTGCACATCAAGTTCACCATCCGTAACAAACACGCTCACAGTGCTCTCGTCAGCATTGAACCCTTGATCCACGTGAAAACCATTCCACGGACTGGCGTCTTCGTTCTCAGCAATGCACTGAATAAATTTCCTCGAAGTCCCGATAGTGTCCATATCCATTTTATTCAAGTACCAATGTCCGATATTTCGGAAACACAAAGCGAAGGCACGACCTATCAGTGTGTTGACCTGATTATCTCGACCAGGCCCCAAAGCAGAACCCGAGTTCAGTCCGAGCCTCTTCGTCGCCGGTCCATTCACAATTAACAGAGGTGCCTGAGGACTGGTCGACATCAGCAGCGATTTCCCTCCCTGTCCACCTAGCTTTGACAGTGCTTTTACCGCAGCAATGACGACTGGCAGATGTTCAGGTTTTGCACCGGCCATCACTGAGTTGATTGCAATTTTCTCAACAGTTGCCACCCCAAAACCAGGAGGCATATCGCAAACAACGTGACCAGGTGCCAGATTAGTGCCAGTCAGCATCTTGACAACTGCTTCAGGTGTCGCAGGATGCAAGAACAGACCATCTCCAAGATCCTCGTTAATGAACTCTTGGTTCATTTTCAGGATCGAGTCATGTCTATCCTCGGCCTCGTAACGCCGAATATCATTCGCATCTACCTGTTGGCGAGCGTCTATGGAAGATGTCAAACAACCGATTAGGTCGTCGATTGCATCCTCAGTCTGTGTTCGGCAGGTTTCCGGATCAAGGTTTCGGTATATGTGAGGAACAACGATCCATTGAAGATCCGGCATCCCGAATGCGCGGGAACTCGCGACTGCGTCGCTCTCAAATCGACCGGAAACAATGGCAACACCGGGTTTACCCATTTTTTCGATCACTATCATGTCGTGGACCATCCACGACGCACAGGTCCCTCAGTCGGCTGTGGCGCCAATAATGACGTCACACTCCTCCCCTGCCTGTTGCACGATCACTGGCGGTGTCGGGTAGTTACCGCCGGTATAGAAATTGACACTAACGTTCTCGAACCGCTGCTGGAGCATTTCACCAGCACGCTTCAGTGCTATGTCTCCCCCGTGGGTTCCACTCCAAATCAACCCAACAGTCTTGTTATCCAGCGTGTCGGGTCGACGGCTAGCGCTGATGGCGTTAAGAACGCCACGTTGAATAGCCACAGGATTGTTGACTTCAAGCAGATACATTTCGTCGCGTCCTCCGCACATGGTAGCTCCTCATTGGAGCACTATTCTTTGTGGCGGCAGCATAACACCGATGGCGAAGCTTGGACTGCAGGCATACACTCCCACATCACTTTGGAAGTAAACGGCTATTGGGAGTCTGTAATGAAGTTTCTTGGGGTCGATCACATCGACATCATTGTCAGCGATTTAGCAAAATCGATCGAGTACTACCGTAAGTACGGTATGCAGCCGGAAGGCACTGTCGACGACGGTGAAACGGTATTCCTCTGGAACGGTGATAATGACCGACCGGTGCGCATTGAGCTTCACAAGCAGCAAGAAGGCCAGGAGTTAGGAATTGATCATATTTCATTCTTAGTCGACGATCCTAAAGACGCTCAAAAAGAGATCGAGTTTTTGGGCGGGGTCGATTTCCTGTTCGAACCATTTGAAAATCAACAGTCAGGTCGCACAATCTCTAACAGTTACGATCCGGATGGCGTTCAGATTCAAATGGCGCGCCAGACATCTCCCGGCACATACAAGAACTGGGAATAGAACAAGTTGCCAAATTCCTCTGAGTCATTAGGAATACGCACCTTCAGTGGTGCAGCTAAAGCAGTTATTACCCCACCCGTCGGCTATCCAATGGGTAACTGGGGGCTCCGTCAGGGAATCGCCAAGGGCATTCATCGAGACATCCACGCTAGATCAGTGGTGTTTGAACGTTCAGGGATTGCAATTGCAATTATTTCATTAGAAATCGCTGGTCTCACCGCTGAAACAATTCAAGCGATCAAGGCCAGAATAACCCAAGTTACAGGCATTCCAACAGACAATATTTTACTGAATTTCACTCATAACCACACGTCACCAGACACCATTGTGTCTCTCC
>JABMNN010000089.1 GCA_013204545.1 Chloroflexota bacterium
GCGGTGTGGAGAGACACTGGCGCGTCGCCTAACCTCCACGTTCCCGCCCGGGTAGCTCAGTCGGCAGAGCACCTGTCTTGTAAACAGGATGTCGAGGGTTCGATTCCCTCCTCGGGCTCTCACTTTCGATCTCAACTCTGAACTGGCTACCGTCGGGCTAGTTTTATTACCTGCAAAAGGAGGGATCTTCTTGGCGGCGGAAAGTGAAAACCAGAATGCACGATTGCTTCGCCATCTGGTGCTTGGCGTCTCAGTGTTCTTCATTGCCTCGCGGGAGTACGGGCTTCCGTCGGCGGGGCTAGATTCCAGTTGGCAAACGGCGTTGCTTTTGGGTCGTGAATCCAGTTTGCGGTGGGGGACCGACTTGGATTTCACCTATGGACCTTGGGGTTGGACGTTTTCGAATGTCGTAACGAGCCGAACGCTGATGGCGACATCAATTGTCTTTCTGCTCGGAGCATCGATCTTTTTCGTGATTGTCGTTTGGAAACTTTTGTGCAGAACCTTTTCTGAACGGACATCACTTCTACTTATGGGATTTGCCATCGTCCCTGTTTTTTCTCAGGTCGCGGTCAATGAAGTATTTCTAGCCAGCATATTTGGAATGTTTTTCCTTTTCGTTGATCGAGCTGCCAAAGATGTGATCGAGTCGTGGAAGACGATTCTCGTGCTCACATTTCCTGTCGCATTCATCTTGCAGTTCAAGATGTCGTTGGGCATTTTCGCTTTCGCTGGTCTTGTGTTTACGTCATTGGTTTGGTTTCGCACTCCGAAGATAATTGGAATGGTTTTCGGTTCATTCGCTAGCTGGTTTTTTGCTCTTTGGGTTCTTTCCGAACATTCGCTTTCAGGTTTCTTCTCTTGGTTAAAACTCTCCTTGTCGATCGCTGGTGGATTTTCCGACGCCATGTCACTGAGTCAGCATCAACCGCTCACGCTTGTTTTGTTCGGAGCCTTCTCGGTTGCGAGTGTCGTGCTTTTGATTCGAAGGCTGCAGACGACCGACTGGTTGATCACAGTCAAGATCGCCACCTCTTCATTGGTGTTGCTTACCCTCTATTCCGCACTGAAAACTGGTTTCGTTCGAGAGGGACCGATTCGACTTTTTGATGCGAGTGGGTTGTGTTTCCCGATGTGGCTGTGGCTTTTGAGCCCCGTCAAGCTAACGGTTCGCAAATTGGCACTATTGATGATTCCGTTAGTTGCTGGTGTAGGGATTTACATTGGCGAGCGGCCTTCCGCTGGGAGTTTCGGGGGTCTCTACGATTGGCCCGCTTCGACGAACAGATGGTTGGACAATCTCAACTTACTGACCTCCAATGTCACGTTTGATCGCAAGGCCGAAGAGGCTCGACGCGCAGCTCAACAGGCCTATGGACTGAGTCCAAAAATGGTTGAGGCGCTGCGTGATTCGTCAATTCAGGTTGACCCATTCGAGACGACGTTGGTTTGGGCGTATGAACTGCCCTGGAAACCAGTTCCAATTTTTCAGACCTATCAGATCTACGCGAATGATCTCGATGAATTCACTACAGAAGCACTCTCGCGGCGAGGCGCTGGTGACGCAGTCCTTATCAACTCTGACTACGTTGAGAACATCGACGGTCGTCTCTCGCTCTGGACTTCTCCTCGCTACCAACTTTCGCTTACCTGCTCATGGTCACTGGAGTACCGGGATGGTTCGTGGGAGAAGTGGGTGAAGGCTGACGATAAATGCGGGTCGCCAGAGTTGATTACCTCTAAGTCAGTAGTTTCGAATGAGCGAGTTTTGATACCTCTCGGTTCCGCCGATTCACTCGTGGTTGCAAAATTTGAATCCTCTTCGTCAAGCGATCTGATCTCCAGGGCCGTTGATCTCCTCTATAAGCCCCTTCATGAGTTCAAAGTGCAACTTGGGGATCGATTGATTCGCGAACCCCGAGCGTTTCGCGGAGCGCCTCTGATAGTGAGTTGTCCCCCGGACTCGGTGGTGACGAACAGGTACGCTGCGGTTTGTCCCTCGCCAGAGTCGATCGCATTTTCCGAACCGGGCACAGTTACCTTTGAGAGAATTCTGATCTCTCTGCGCTGATCGAATTCACCAAGCGATAACGGTCGCGGATGCCAAGTGGCTGATTTCCTCGGCGCTCATACCAAACTCGGCCAGCACTGATTCAGTGTCGCAACCGGGATAGGCGTACGTGGGTCGAAGTTCGCCTGGGGTGCGGCTCAATCGTGGCGCGGGAAGTAACTGAGGGACCGAACCTTCGACCGGAACGAAGTTGCCGCGAGCGATGTTGTGCGGATGCTGCTCCGCTTCGGCGAAACTGAGCACTGGCGCGTAACAAACGTCGGTTCCTTCGAGAAGGTCTGACCATTCGTCTCGGGTTTTAGTTCGGAATACTTCGGCGAACTTTACGCGAATCTCGGGCCAACCGTTCATGTCGTTCTGATCAGGTAACGACGCAGAATCGATGCCAAGTTTGTCTAAAAGTTGCGCGTAGAACTTCGCTTCGATTGGCGCAACAGTGACGTGCTTTCCATCGGATGTTTCGTAGACGTTGTAGAACGGGGCACCGCCGTCGAAAAGGTTGGTGCCGACTGGGCCAGTGTGAAAGCCAGTGCGCGTCATTCCGTAGAACACCTGAAAGATCGACATCACCCCGTCGACCATTGCGGCGTCTATGACCTGACCTTTGCCAGAGCGCTGCGCTTCAAAGAGAGCGCACACCACACCAAACGCGAGATGCAGACC
>JABMNN010000090.1 GCA_013204545.1 Chloroflexota bacterium
AAACAGACCGGAATTCAATTTTGCCCAATAAACCCAACTTTCTTGTAATCATGTCCGACGAGCACGGAGCTCAGTTCTCGTCGACATACGGTCACGCGATAATCGAAACACCGAACATGGATCGCCTAGCCGAGCAAGGCGTAACCTTCGAAGCCAACTACTGCAACTCGCCTCTATGCATCCCGTCGAGAGCATCGTTCATGACTGGGCAGTACGTTTCGACCAATGAAGTTTGGGACAACACGAAGCCGATGGCAGTCGACAAGATCACATGGCCGTATCTCCTGCGAAACGAAGGTTATGACACAGCTCTAAACGGCAAGATGCATCTCGTAGGTCCGGATCCACTTCACGGATTTGAGAAGCAACTTTCGCGAGACCCGCACATAGAAGCCCCTCTTGGCCATTACCGTTGGTCGGATGGAATACCGAAGGCAACGGAAGATTGGTACGGTGTTCGTGAAGCTGATCCCGGCGTGAGCCCGATGATTGAAGCTGACGATGCCATGGAAAATGCTGCTGTTGAATTCCTGTCAGACCCGGTTCGGCACGACAAACCATTTGCCATGTGCGTCGGGTTCATCGCACCACACTTCCCATTCATTGTTCCCGAACCGTACTTCTCGAAGTACTATCCCGATAACGTCGATATGCCGAACTTGCCCGAAGGACATCTAGATGATCTTCCGCCGTCGGCTCAGCGACTCCGCCAGATGTTTGGTCTGGATGGAGACTGGACTGACGACGAAATCTTAAGAGCACGCGCTGCCTACTTCGGGTTATGCACATATTTGGACGACAAAATCGGGCATCTCATGGACGTACTCAAGGAGCAAGGGCTCGCTGAAAACACTGTAATCGTTCACACCTCTGATCATGGCGATATGTTGGGCGAGCACGGTCTATGGCGAAAAATGTGCTTCTACGAACAGTCAGCGAACGTACCACTACAAATTGCATGGCCTGGAAAATTCGATGGAGGTCAGCGAATCAGTGAAGCAGTTTCGAATGTCGATGCAGTCGCGACGATCCTCGATCTCGCTGGGGTTGATATCAACTTGTGGAACCTCGACGGTCAATCACTAGTGCCAGCCCTAAATGGCGATACCTCAGGGCTAAACGACATAGCGATATCAGAACACTTTGCGCACGGCACTGATCGAGCACTAGGCATGGTGAGATCAGGCAAGTGGAAGCTCTGTTATGGTCACGGCGACCCGGTCGAACTTGAACTCTACAATCTCGAATCTGACCCGGGTGAATTCTCTAATCTCGCCAGCAATCCTGAGCATGCAGAAATTCAGAATCGCCTCCTTAAAATTCTTCTCGATCAATGGGGAGATCCCGACAAACTCACAGCCAAGATAATTCGAGATCAAGAAGATCGCGAAATCATCCGAAACGTCACTGGGGTCGGAACCATTTTCTAAGGCTTGGTAACTCGTCAAGTGCGTGCAACAATTACTTCATGTCCACTGAAACCTCAGTCAGTTCCTCGTTAATTTCTGACCTCTCAAAAATCGTTGGTGCCCAGTACGTAATCTGGAAACCCGAAGACCTTTTGGTCTACGAATACGATGGCTCAATAGATAAAGCGACACCACAGGCCGTTGTACTGCCTTCAACGGCCAACGAAGTTTCCCAAATCGTAAAGATTGCCAATCGACACGGAGCGTACATTGTCGCCCGTGGCGCGGGCACCAGCCTCTCAGGTGGGGCTGTACCACTTCGAAACTCTGTGGTCATTGCACTCACTAGGCTCACGAAACTAATAGAAGTGGATGCAGAAAACCGCATAGCTATCGTAGAACCGGGGATGATTAACCTTCATTTATCCCAAAAAGTCAGCCATTTTGGACTTTTCTACGCTCCAGATCCCGCCAGTCAAAAAACCTGTACTATCGGTGGAAATATCGGCGAAAACGCCGGTGGCCCTCATTGTTTGGCACTCGGAGTTACTACGAATCACGTGCTTGGGCTCGAGGTCGTTCTCGCCGATGGTTCCCTAATTTGGTTCGGTGGAACTCAGCGAGAATCAGCCGGATATGACCTGCGAGGTGCGTTTGTAGGTTCAGAAGGCACACTCGGTATAGTGACGAAGATCGCAGTACGGCTCCTACCGAAACCGGAGGCTATCCACAGCATGTTGGCAGCATTCACCACCATGGATGCTGCTTCTGACACCGTCTCTGAAATCATTGCCGCTGGTATGGTGCCATCGGCTCTTGAGATGATGGACCGCAAAACAATCGACGCCGTAGAGCCATTCTATCACCCTGGTTATCCGTCGGAAGCACAAGCAGTACTGATTGTTGAAGTCGACGGTCTCAGGGAATCGGTCGAAGAGCAGACCGAAATGGTCCTCCAGATATGCAACCGGAACGGCGCTATGGAGATTCGAGAGGCCGATGACGAAGAAACCCGTGCGAAACTCTGGGAGACCCGAAAGGGAGCGATCGGAGCCTACGGAAGTATCGCTCCAACCTACTATCTTGTTGACGGTGTAGTACCACGAACTAAACTTCGTGAAGTACTCCAGCAGGTCGATCAAATCGCCGCTGAACTCGAAGTCACTGTTGCAAATGTCTTCCATGCAGGCGATGGAAATATTCATCCCGCTATTCTGTTCAACGAACGAAATCCGAACGAAGTTAAGCAGGCAATTTTAGCGGGGGCGCGGATTCTTGAAGCATGTGTCGCCGCTGGCGGAGCACTCTCGGGCGAACACGGCATCGGGATCGAAAAACAAGCCTACATGCCGCTTGTATTCAATGAAAACGACCTCGAAGCTATGGCGAGATTACGCACTGCATTCATCGGTGAATCGCCAGTAGACGCGGCGATCAATGTTCCATCGCTGGGGGAACGGTTCAACCCTGGCAAAGTATTCCCCGGCGGAGCCATTCACGGCGAAGCTTACGGTATAACAGCAGAGTCATTCCGCCCCACTGGAACCCGCGACTGGCAGTAAAACACTCGACTAGAACGAATTAGTTGCCAGCTTTTTCGCTAAACTGAGTGCCTCAATGAACAGACTGCTGTCAGAACGCAGGCAGATCGGCAGCGCAACATCAGGTGAATACCCGGTTTTCGTTTGCGCAGTAAGGAACAATAGTGCCTTCAGCATCAGGCAAGGTTCGCATTGGAATCATCGGTGTCGGTGGATTCGCCAACACTCACATGGAGCAGTTCTCAAAACTCGACAACGTTGAAGTCGTTGCTGCGGTACGACGGAATCCAGAAGCCCTGACTGAGTTCCAAAAAAAATGGGGTATCCCGAACGGTTTCACCGACCATCTTGAAATGCTGAAGATGGACGGCCTCGATGCTGTAGACATCATTACGCCGACCGGTTCCCACAAAGAGCTCGCCCTCGATGCTATAGCCGCTGGCAAGCATGTTCTCTGCGACAAACCGCTCGCCTTAACGGCTGCCGATTGTAAAGAGATGCTCGACGCCGTCGAAAAGGCTGGTGTGATTCACTCAACCAACTTCAATCAGCGTGGCAACACCATGATGGGGCGAATCAAGCGCTATCTCGACAACGATTTCGTTGGTCGCATTTACCACGCAAACCTCTGGTGGGGCATGTCCCACCAGTTTGACGCCCGACCAGAAACCCTCTCGTGGCGTTTCCGATCTGAAAATGGCGGAGGTTCGGTCTACGAACTTATCCACGTATTCGACATGCTTCGATTCATCAACGGCGAAGTAAAACGGGTAGTCGCATCATTCGACACTACGAATCCACACCGGCCGACAGCCGACAATCCTGAAGGTATCGACGTAGATGTCCCTGACGTATCAGGGCTACTCTGTGAATGGGAGAACGGAGGTATGGCCGTTGTTCACACTTCGTTCGCCTCTCGAGGGACCGACGCTGATGGCAAGACATCACCCCGAGTTGAAATATCCGGTGCGCTCGGGCGAATCACAACAGATGGTCGGTACGGTATGAAGGGTGTTACAGGTCCAAATAATCCGGTGGCACAGCTGGATCCTGGACCAGAATATCCGCAACCATATCAGCGATTCGCCGATGCAATTATTGCTGGCGACCAGTCGCTGATAGAAACCAGTTTCTATGACGGAATGAAAGCCGCAGAGATCGTCGATGCTGCCTATCAGTCAGTCAAAGAATCCCGTTGGATCAATCTAAGACACAGCTAACCAGAACACTAATTGACACTTCAAGGAGTCTTCAAATTCCTATCGAATATGTAAAGCTAGGTCGCACAGGAACTAAGGTTTCAAACATCTGTTTGGGAACCGACAACTACGGCAACCAGTGGGGATGTGACGAGCCGACTGCCCATGAAATACTTGGCACTGCACTCGACGGTGGAATCAACTTCGTCGACACGTCCGACTCCTACAATGAAGGACGTTCCGAGTCGATGATTGGGAACTACCTCGCTGATTCAGGTCGAAGAAACAACGTAGTTTTAGCCACCAAGTACCGCTCAGCGGTAGGACCCGGCGTGAACGATATGGGTGCCTCTCGATACCACATCGTACGTGCAGTCGAAGCGTCACTCCGCAGGCTCCGTACTGACCGAATCGACCTGCTCTACTGTCACTCATGGGACGAACAGACACCGGTCGAAGAAACTCTCCGCGCAGTCGACGATCTGATTCACCAAGGCAAGATCGTGTACGCTGCGGCCTCAAACTTCCCAACTTGGGTGCTGGCAAAGGGACTTTGGACCTCCGATGTCCGAAATTTGTACCGATTCGAGGTTATCCAGAGCGTATTCAACATTCTCCAACCCGGCCTAGGAAGAGAAATGATTCCGTTCGCTGCCGATCACGATGTAGCAGTCATCCCCTACTCTCCTCTCGCAAGTGGAATGCTAACTGGCCAACATGGCAAGTCTGGCAAAGCTGTAGCAGGCTCTAAATTTGATGCCAGAGACGACTCAAAGGGCGGCGGATTGAAATCTCGTTACTTCAACGACGCCACATTCACCGCTGTAGATAAATTCACGGCGATTGCCGAAAAACACGGACAGCCAGCCGTTCGATTAGCACTCCAATGGGTTTCCGAGTTCCCGGGAGTCACTGCTCCAATATTTGGAGCTCGCAAAGTAGAACACGTCAAAGGCGTGCTCGATGCTTGGTCAGAATCAGCTCCATATGAAGTCATGGCCGAAGTTCGAGCAGTTGCAGATGAGTTCGAATCCCTAGCCCCAATGGCCTATCCACCAATTTCGGGACAAGCATTCGGCACACTACCAACATCGTCGGCAGCGAAATAAGGGGCAGATCAATTGGAATATGTAAATCTCGGTAAAACCGGACTAAAAGTCTCTGAATATTGCATTGGTTCCGATAACTTCGGGGGTCAAACAAACGCAGAAGATTCTCTTCGGATCATGTCGGCCGCTTTCGACGGTGGCATCAATTTCATCGACACAGCAAACTCGTACTGTGATGGTCTGTCAGAGGAAAATGTTGGACGCTTCATCAAGACTCGACGCTCTCAAGTCGTACTCGCAACAAAGGGCAAAAGCAAAGTCGGTCCAAATCCGAACGATGTCGGCGTGAACAAAAAATATGTGATGCAAGCGATCGATGATTCCTTGAAGCGTCTCGGAACTGACTACGTCGATCTTTACCAGATTCACTCCCCCGATCTAACGACGCCGATCGACGAGACGGTTGAAGCGTATAACGACGTCGTTCGTGCAGGGAAGGCACGATACATCGGAGTATCGAACTTCTCTGGGCCACAGCTTGTCGAAGCGTTGTGGGCACAGGACAAGAACGGATTCAGTAAGTTCAACTCCGTTCAACCACGCTACAACCTGCTGTACAGGGAAGCAGAGCGTGAACTATTCCCGGCCTGCCTCGATCAAGGTGTAGGTGTGATGGTCTACTCGCCGCAGGCTGGTGGCTTCTTGCTTGGTAAGCACCGCCAGTTCAAGGCAGAAATGCCAACAGGTGGTCGATTTTCAGATGATTTCCGGGCGGCCAATTTCTACAAGACCACGTACTGGAACGAAGCAACTTTCGACGCTATGGAGCAGTTCATAGCAGTCACAGAAAAGTACAACGTGTCCCCAATGGCTCTCGCATTGCAGTGGGTACGCTCGAACCCGGCAGTATCGGCATGTATTGTCGGTGCACGAACACTCGAACAACTGCAGCAAAACCTCGTCGCATGGGAAGAAGATGTTCCGAACGACGCGATCAGCGAAGCGACAGCTATCGGCGATCATCTTTGGGACACCGCTCCTTGGAAACCGCAAATGCATGTGGCACCAACAACACCCGCTACAACGACAAGTTCGGCGAAGGCGTAGGTTCAGAGTACGATATTGAGCCATTCGCTAGACGGTTTCACTCCCTCATCAATCGAGCGTCCAGAAGCCCTCGACCAACTTTCCAAAACACTGGCTGTCATTACAAGCGCAGGCCACTCAGCGACACCATGGGGGGGCGGTACTAGGATCGGGATTGGAAATATTCCTACAAGCTACGACACCGCCATCGATCTATCCGGTTTTACCGGCAAGATCGAACATGAACCAGGCGATATGACAGTCGTAGCTAACGCTGGCGTCACTATCAGCACGCTCAACGCGCTCCTCGCCAAAGAAGGCCAGCGGTTAGCTTTCGAAGTCCGTAACCCCGACAGGGCGACAGTAGGTGGCTCGGTAGCCTCTAACGCACCGGGGCACCGCCAGTCTTCCACGGGCGGTATACGTGACTGGGTCATCGGTATGCAGATCGTTCTAGCCGACGGCACCGTAACTAAAAGCGGTGGAAGAGTTGTGAAGAACGTCCAAGGATATGAACTGCACCGCCTACACACCGGTGCTTACGGAACTCTCGGTGTTGTGTCACAGGCAGCATTCAAACTCCTCCCACTTCCTCCGGAGCAGCAGACGGTCATCGCTTGGTTCGATGACCAAGAGGTTGCTCAAGAAGTCGGAATGAGCTTCGTGAACGGACTCTTTATGCCGGAAGCGATATCGCTGCTATCAGGTCCACTGGCATCTCAGACTCTCGAAGCTGCCGATGAATCAGTACCAACGAGCGATATCTGGGCCTTGCTCATCAGACTAGGCGGCGGAGTCCGCTCGATCGAACGGCAGGTCAATGAAGTGGTTGGAACAGCCGGTGCAGCCGGTGCCAACGGATATGCAGTTCTCAATGATGTGGTCGCCAATTCGGCATGGAGGAGACTAGACAAAGCAGAATCAGCGGCAGATTTGTCAATCAGGATGACCTCTCGCCCGCTTGTAACCCTTGAGGCATCGGACACCATTCGAACCGAAGTCTTGAACGCTTATCAAAGTGACATCTCGACAATCTGCGATCTGGGATTTGGTGCTATGACTTTACTAACGAGCACGTCAAGCGAAGAAGAATCGGCTTTGATATCGAACACGATCATCAAAGAAATTATTAAACGTCCGGCATCGTATGTGATCGAAAAATGCCCATTGAACGTAAAACAAGCTGGTGACGTGTTTAGTGACGTTGGAAACTCAATAGAACTTATGCGTCGTATTAAGAATCAGTACGATCCTGCGAATACTCTCAACCCCGGGCGATTCGCCGGAAAGATATAGCTGTTTCTATGTTGACCGATAACTCAGTTGGGCCTGCTGGAACTTTTCCAGGATTTTCAGGACCTCACGCGCCTCACGATTCTGACCTTTATAAGTGTGTCCACTGCGGTTTCTGCTTGCAAGCATGTCCGACCTACCTAGAAACAGGGCTCGAAGCGGAATCCCCTCGTGGCCGGATAGCACTGATGAAAGCCGTCAACGAAGGTCGGCTCGACATGACTCCGTCAGTCATTGGCCATTGGGATCTTTGCCTACAGTGCCGCGCCTGTGAATTGGCGTGCCCATCAGGTGTCGAGTACGGCAAACTTATGGAAGCCACACGTGCGCAAGTCGAACAGCACACCAAGCGATCATTCACCTTGCGAACTGCCCGTTCAATTGGCTATAAAACGCTTCTTCCTTCGCCCACAAAACTCAGATTAGCGGGAACTGCGCTCAAGCTCTACAAGAAGTCTGGTATGCGCACGATCGCTCGCGGCACAGGCTTACTGAAATTGCTTCCAGGTGATGCAGAACTCGTCGATGCTTATCTTCCAGAGATTTCGAAAAATTTCTTCGTAGCCAAAGGGCAGGTTCATACCGCCCAAGGTCCTCGTAAAGCAAAAGTAGCAATGCTTGCTGGTTGCGTCATGGCACTCACTCACGCCAAAACCCTCGATGCCACCGTGCGCGTTCTCACACGCAATGGCATCGAAGTTCATCTGACCGCTGGTCAAGGCTGCTGTGGCGCACTTAACACCCATTCCGGAGAACCAGACTCAGCTATCGAAATGGCGAAAAAGAACATCGACTCATTCTTGTCGATCAATCCGGATGCGATCGTCTCTGCCTCAGCGGGTTGTGGTGCAGCCATGAAGGACTACGGCGAATTATTCGCCAGCGAGCCTGAATTCGCTAATAAAGCTAAGCGAGTTGCCGATCTGACAAAGGATATACATGAACTATTGGTTGAGTACGGTTTTGCAGCACCTTCAAAACCTTTGAACGTAAAAGTCACATATCAAGACGCCTGTCATCTGGCGAACGTTCAGCGGATCACTGAAGCTCCACGAACAATCCTCAACTCGATTCCGGGGTTGGAGTTGATCGATCTGGGAGAAGCTGCTGTTTGCTGCGGATCGGCTGGCACCTACTCACTGACACAGCGTGAGATGTCAGCCCGACTCGGAAAGAGGAAAGCACTAAACGTTGTAGCAACGGGAGCCGACATAGTCGCAACGGGCAATCCCGGATGCGCGATGCAGTTAGATTTCGCACTCACGCAACTTGCACACGAGGATTCTAGTAGCCGAACTACGAAAGTTCGATATGTTGTGGATATCTTAGACGAGGCTTACTCACTCGAATAATCGCCGAACCGATTTACGCCGTGTATAACGGTGATGGATTCAGGGTCAATTGAGCACTTGCTGCAGCCATTGCTGCGCCCTTAGCCACCTCGAATCCGTGTTCTGGAAGAATTTTTTCGAGTGCATTTAGCAGTGTAAATACGTTAGCGGGAACACACGATTCCCCCATCAGACCAATACGGATAACTTCACCAGCGAATTTGCCGAGGCCACGTCCGACCTCGATCGAATACTCTTCGAGGAGTTGAGTCCTCAACTTCACATCGTCGATGCCTTTCGGCAATTTTACGATTGTTAGCTGGTCAAGTCGGTCTGCTTCAGAAATCGGCATCTCTAAGTTCAAAGCAGTAAGACCAGCACGCAACGCCGAGGCATTTGCTTCGTGTCGTTTCCAACGAACTTCAAGCGTCTCGTTCAGCGCCATCCCGACAGCTTCGCGAAGACCATAAATCATGCTGACTGGTGCGGTGTGATGGGCAACATGCTTCGGCCCCCAGTAATCCGCGATCAATGACAAATCCAGGTACCAAGAAGTCGGTGGTTTTGGTCGATTACGAATGTATTCGAGCGCGCGATCTGATAGAGCTACTGGAGAAATTCCTGGTGGGGCGGCCAAACACTTTTGTGAACCTGAATAAGCGAAATCAAGATCCCACTCGTCAAATTCAAGCTCACAACCAGCTAGCGAGGTCACGACATCAGTCATGAACAACGCACCGTGTTCATGTGCTAGACGAGCAAATTCAGCAATTGGCTGGATTGTTCCCGCCGATGTCTCAGCATGAATACCGACTACGAGTTGAGTCTCAGGGTGTGCGTTCAAAGCATCAGCAAGAACCTGTGGATCCATTGCCTTGCCCCATTCGGTTCGCAGAGCAATCACGTTAAACCCAAGTCGTTCAGCCATGATTATCTGCCGCTCGCAGAAATAGCCGTACGAACAAATAATCACAGTGTCACCGGGAGCAGCAAGACTCACAAGACCTGCTTCCATTCCAGCCGATCCAGCCCCTGCAACCGCGAATGCACGCTGTTTTGTCTTGAAAATCTCACCAAGCATTCCGACCAATTCGTCGAGAAGTTCAAAGAACGCAGGATCTAGGTAACCGATGATTGGCAGCGACATAGCGCGCAGCACTCTAGGATTCGCCGAACTAGGTCCGGGTCCCAAAATCACTCTGCGAGGTACCGTAAGAGGTTCGAATCGCTGTCCGTTCTTCACTTCTATTACCAACCTGATGTTTGCTCGAACTTGAGATATCGACTACTGAACTGAACGAATGGAGCACTCGTGAGTCATATCCGTCAATAGAAAAATCACGCAAGGACTAAGGGTACAACTTACACGCACACATACGCTGCACAAAACGCTTCTCTCGATTTCGTGTTTATAATCTCTCGCCATACCGGCAGTGCTGATAGCCTTCGCGCTTTTTCAACACAGCTGCATCTAGAACGAAACAGGCCTTAAGAATGGAACCCACAAGATGGATCTTGGATTAAACGGCAAAGTCGCAATTATCACTGGCGGTAGCGATGGCATTGGAAAGGCTGCTGCAAGTTCCCTAGCGACCGAAGGCGCGAAAGTCGCAATAGTTGGTCGAACACAGGCAAAACTTGATGCCGCAGTCGCTGAAATCAAAGCCGAATCAGGCGGCACTGTGATCGGTGTCACAGCCGACGTGTCCGTTGAATCTGACGTACAGGCGATGGTTGCCAAAGTCGTAGCCGAATTTGGTGGTGTCGACATTCTAGTGAACAACGCTGGAACATCATCAGCAACAACCTTAGAAAAGATGACCGACGATGACTTGAAAGTCGACTTTGGCATCAAGATCTACGGCGCAATCTATTGTGCTCGAGCCGTCCTGCCCTACCTCAAGGCATCAGGTACTGGTGCAATCGTCAACACGACAACACCAGGCGGCAAAGCTGCCCGACCTGGCACACAACCAACATCACTATCCCGTTCCGCCGGTATCTCTCTAACGAAATCGTGGGCGGGTGAACTGGCTGAACACAATATTCGAGTGAACACGATCTGTGTTGGTGTGTTGAAATCAGGCCAGCACCGAACCCGTTGGGAAGGTCTAAATGCCAAAGACCCGAACTACACTCTCGAAGATCATTGGGCAACTTTCGGCGGTGGCGTTCCTCTTGGGCGTATCGGCGAAGCGAAAGAAGCTGGCGACGTGATCTGCTTCCTAGCATCCGGACGTGCAAGTTACGTTACTGGCACAGCCATCAACGTAGACGGTGGCTCTGCCCCGGTCGTATAAATCGCAATCTAGCCTGTGGAAGTAGCTAGGCGTGTTTTACGCGCTCCGAGCACTCCACCGGTGATCGCACCTGCGATGCTGCCAACGAAAACGCCGAAGATAATCACCGCTCCGACTATAGCGCCTTCCCATCCTGTGGTGCCGTCATTAATGGTGAGTAACGCTATTCCAGCAAAAATCGCTCCTCCAGCAATTGCCCCCGGCCACACACCGAGTGCCGCCCACATCATCCACCGCTTATTGCTGAACAACGCCAGTGCAGCAATTCCAACAGCGACCATCGATGCGACGATAAAAATTAACGCCAATGATGTTTCAGCTTCGGTGAATATCGGCCATAAGATAGCGACCAATGCAATCACGCCGCCTACGGCCACAATTTTGAGAATCAATGATTTCATTTTTGATCAGTGTCGGTTTTCTGGTATTTAGTTCTTAATACAGCCAAGACGCTAAGGTTCTACCCGCCATGAATCTCGTTCAAGGCGGGTTTAGAACGTTGATGTCTCTATACAGACGTACAAACCTTAGGATTTGTTCCCGTTACCTACCAAAACCTGCCGAATCTCGGCTGTGACGTTACGACAAATAGTCCACTGCCGACCGCACAAACACCTCTATTCCAAGCGGCAAGCAGT
Source organism: Chloroflexota bacterium (assembly GCA_013204545.1). Classification (GTDB taxonomy): domain Bacteria; phylum Chloroflexota; class Dehalococcoidia; order Lucifugimonadales; family Lucifugimonadaceae; genus Lucifugimonas. The sequence goes on from JABMNN010000090.1 coordinate 11,847, forward strand.
CTTCGTTCCAGTCAAATTTAGCGTTGTGATGCCCTTCGATACCGCGCTGAGCCACAACTGCATCTTCGTGTGCTGCGCCAAGTAGAAAGTACACTCCCTGTACACGATCATTGAACTCCGCCATGTCGTCTCCAACACTCACCGGCTCCAATTCTCGTGCATTACCTTCCCCAACCACCAAACTTGCCTGTTTAGTGACCCAAGCGGCTACTTCTGGGTTGTTGATTACCGGAGGCGCTCCGTGAATTCGCTCGAACGATGTTGTTGCCCGCATTGCTGCTGCGACGTTGCTGGATATCCGTTCCAACGCTTTCATGATCAGAACTCGAGTCTCAGCGGTGTACGCTCGCACCGTTCCCTCGACTGTCACGCTGTCGGCAATTACATTCGGTGCCGACCCACCATGAATCTGACCAAACGTAAGCACACCCATATCGTTCGGCGGAACCTCTCGACTTACGACTGTCTGAGCGGTCGTAATTATCTCGGCAATTGCCACAACCGGATCGATCGTCGTGTGCGGCATAGCGCCGTGTCCGCCTTTTCCATGGACGGTCAAACGAAATTGATCTGCACTAGCAAACACGGTCGCCCTATTCACACCAATCGTTCCTGTTGGAATTTGATTCCACAGGTGCGTACCAATTACTCGATCAGCTGGGTACTTCTCAAACAGACCATCGTCGATCATAGCGAGCGCACCCATCACGATCTCTTCAGCAGGCTGGAATACGAAGATCAGTGTTCCGGCTAGTTGATCCTTCATTCCTGCAAGGATTTCTGCAGCAGTGACCGCCATCGTGATGTGGCCATCGTGACCACAGGCATGCATTCGTCCATTAGTAGAAGCAAATTCAAGTCCGGTAAGTTCATTGACGGGTAACCCATCGATGTCCGCTCGTATCATCAGTCTCGGACCGGGCTTTGCGCCTTTCAGCACACCCACTAGACCTGTCTTACCGATGCCGGTTTCAACTTCAAGCCCTGCAGCTTTTAGGCGATCAGCAATAGCCTGAGCAGTTTGATTTTCCTCGAATCCAAGTTCAGGGATGCCATGAAAAAAACGGCGAGTCTCGATAATTTGCGGGCCAAGCACTGCCACGAGGTCGGAAATAGCGTCTGAAGGCATCGTTTACATTACACTCCGGTTCGATTACTACCTGTCCAGCGAATCGGAACAGGCGCAGCAACTTTACCGTCAGTAAACAAAGTTCGCTCTATTTGAAGAGTCAAATTCGAGCCAGAAGATCAAAGCGCTGTTACGAGGCGTAGACGCCTTCACGAGCAGCACTAGAGTCACGACCACGTTTCTGGAACGCTGCCTGAGCTGCAGCAACGTTCTCTGCCCTGCCAAGCCAAGCGGCAAGCGGAGCAGCCTGAAGACCACGGCCATATGAATAGGTCAACTCCCACGGCAGCTTTTCGCTATTTGCAATCTTGTTGATCTCATTGAGATTCACGACAGACTCTTCATCGCCCTGTCCTCCTGAAAGAAACGCAATTCCTGGGACGTTTGTGGGAACGGTATCGAGGAAGCAATCTACTGTCTGGCGCGCCACTTCAGTTGCTTGTGCTCGATTTGGAGCATCTGAGCCTGAGATCACCATGTTTGGCTTCAGTACTATTCCTTCAAGAGCAATGTTCTGTGCATCGAGTTCTTCAAATACTGCTATCAATGAACGTTTTGTCGCTGAACGGCAATCGTCGATACTGTGCGCACCGTCCATAAAGATTTCTGGTTCAACAATCGGAACAAGGCCCTGTTCCTGGCAAAGTGCAGCGTATCGACCAAGTGCGTGGGCATTGGTCCGAATTGCGTAGTCGGTAGGTCGTCCTTCGCCAACTGTGATCAACGCACGCCACTTGGTAAATCGAGCACCAAGCTTGTAATACTCGACAAGTCGACCGCGAAGACCATCGAGTCCTTCAGTAATGAACTCACCTGGTGCACCCGCAAGATCGTGAGTCGAGTTATCCACCTTGATTCCCGATAGAACATCATTGCTTGCCAACAGCTCCACGAAACTCATACCCAAGTCGTTCGACTGTCGAATGGTCTCGTCGTACATGATCACACCGGAGATGTAGTCTCCGATATCTGGAGTCTGAAACAAGAGTTGACGCCACTGCCTACGCGAATCCGACGTCGATTCAACATCGATGCTGTCCAATCGTTTGGTCATTGTCCCGGTGCTTTCATCAGCAGCGAGAATGCCCTTATGGCGAGCAACCATTTTCAGTACGATCGAGTTCAGTTCGGCAGAGGCCATGAAAGGCGTTCCTTATATTCCAGTCCAAAAAAAGAGTGTTAACTGAATTTAGCTCCCAAGAAGCGAATCAGCAAACGATATCCGGTTAACAGTCTGTAATCCACCGTTGGAAATGTGTGGATAATGAGAAAGACCGGCTGTTGCTAGCCGGCCTTTCCTATGTTCATCAACTATCTCGCTAACCAAATGATGGCTTGAAACGCCTACATCACTCCGTGTTGCCTGAACAACTGAGCGAGCAGCGCAATGCCTTCGGAGTTCTTTTCGATCGACTCGAATGCAAAGCAGAGTCGAGCACGATTCTTTCCGATTCGCCCAGAAGCGTCGGCTTCGAAATTGGATCCTGCAACATATCCAACACCCTGCTCAAAGACCGTGTCGCGAATGCTGGCAATGTCGGAACTTTCTGGCATTGTCAGCCAAACGTAACAACCACCTTCTGGAACTGACCAAGTTGCTCCAGAGCCACCAAAATTCTCTTCAAGCGATGCAACCATGGAGTTGCACTTAGCTTGGAGCATCGGGTTGAAATTGTCGCGATGCGCATCGAGGTTATTTCGTAAGTAGCCCTCAATTGCAACGGCGGCGAACTGGTTGGGACCGCTCCCGAGCTTGAAGCTAAGCGCACGACGCATCAACTCAGGGGAGGCGGTGAAGTAGCCTAATCGAAGTCCAGGAGCAAGTAATTTCGAGAACGATGCGACATATACAACGATGCCTGAATCATCGAGAGCTCGGAACGCCGGCTGCACATCACCCTTGAAACGAAGATCGACGTAGCAATCGTCTTCCAGAATCGGCATGCCATGTCGATGGGCAATCTCTAGGATCGCCTTACGACGTTCGGCTGAGAGCGTCGAACCAGTTGGATTCTGGTGCTCAGGAATGGTGTAGAGATACTTTGGCTTTTTGCCTGCCGCTATAAGAGCAGTGATCTGTTCGTCTAGTGCCTCCGGAATAATCCCACCTTCGTCGATCGCAACACCACGAATATCAGCGCCAAATCGTCGCAGTTGCGCGGTGGTTCCCATGTAAACGAATTCTTCTGCAAGAACCACGTCCCCAGGGTTCGTCAACGCCTGAATAACCAGACCCAACGCCTCGCCAGAACCATTTGTTAGCGCAATTTCGTCGGCAGTGACAGCAATTCCACGATCTATAGCGAGTTTGCGTGACGTGTACTCACGCAGTTCAAGCGCGCCAAGTTGATGCGGGTAATACGCCAGTTCGGCGAGAACTTTGGTGCTATTGGAATCCACGGCTGACTGAAGAGATTGAATCAATCCATCCAGTGGGAGTGTCTCTGGGGCCGGGTAAGCAACTGCAAAATCGTATTTCGCATGTAGTCCCGGGTTCAGAGGAGTATCGACCGATTTCTCCGAGTATAGAATGTCGTAACTAAACGTATCCACCATGTATCCATATCCCAATCGCGGCGTCGCCGCAGTCGTGTCATATAAGTGAGGCGGGTGAAGCTTACTGCCGGTTTCACTGAATCGCAAAGCTTATTCACATTGGATAGCTGATATACACTGCACCAAATTTCATATCCGCTGATAGCGGTCAGTCTGATCCATTTAGGAGATTCGTCTATGCGTGGAGTCGCTTTTCATGGAAATAGTGTCGCAGAAGTAATAGATTTTCCAGACACCGATCCGGGCCCCGAACAGGTGCTAGTGAAGTTGCGATCTTCAGGTCTGTGCGGTTCAGATTTCAGCCGTTACCGAGCCGATTCGCCCAACGAACTCAACGGTCAACTTATGCGACCAGGCCATGAACCTTGCGGAGAAGTGGTGGCACTGGGTCCAAATGTTAAGGGTCTGAAAGTGGGAGATCGAATAATTCAGCATCACTACGAAGGGTGCCGAGAGTGTGAGTACTGCCTCACGGGTTGGCAACAGCTGTGCGAAGTTACCGAAAAGAAGCTCTACTATGGCGGCTCGATGCACGGCGGTCACGGCGATTACATGGTTGCCCATCAGTCGACATGCGTTCTGCTCCCCGACGAAGTCAAATACGAAGTTGGAGCGTATCTGGCCTGTGGTGCCAGCACAGCATTCCAAGCGCTAAAAAAGCTCAATGTTTCAGGGCGTGATGTTTTAGCAGTGTTTGGACAAGGACCTGTCGGGCTTGCAGCAACAATGTTTGGTACAGAGATGGGTGTACGAATAATCGCTGTCGACGTTTCACCAGAAAGACTCAAGATGGCCGCCGACTCAGGTGCATGGGCAACAGTTGATGCCTCGAACGACGACGCTCCAGAGCAAATTCGTGAACTGACTCATGGTGATGGCGCTGACGCTACCCTTGAGGCTGCGGGTTTGGCTATCACTCGGGTTGCGGCAGTAGAGGCGACTCGCATATTCGGTCGCACATGTCTGGTGGGCGAAGGCGGGGAAGTCACATATCAGCCGACACCACACATCATCCATCGCCACTTAACACTTTTCGGATCGTGGACGTTTTCCACGTTTGGTCTTGCAGAAGCCGCTCGATTCACGGCAGAACGTAACGTCCCGTTAGGATCAGTTATCACTTCACGATCAACAATCGAAGAGGCACCAAATGCCTATGAAGAATTCTCTTCAGGAGCCCCAGGTAAGTTCGTAATCAATTGGGATTAATGACCTTACCAACACTAAATCTGTTGTCGATCAATCGAAAAATCAATCTTTTCCCGACCGGTTCAAAGGATAACTGTGACGATATTCGTAACTAATTTCGTTACCCCCCTGTTAGAACCCGTACCAAATGTCGTAGAATAAAAGGTCGGTTGGATTGGTAAACGTGCGCGACCAAGTTCAGGGGCTTCCTGAATCACGGTAGCGAGGCATCTCAAATAGTTTTTTTGTCGTATCTAAGACTTGAGTGACTGCCACCATTCTCAACTAGCGGTGAAACCTGCAACTTAACTGGGAACGCCGCGCGTGAGGCAAGTACGAATAACCTGAAATCGAATATCTGTCCGGATATTCGATAAGTCAGGCACGGGCATCAAATGCCCGAAAGGAACAAGCGTTGGTCCAAAAACGACGAACAAACCGCGTCAACGACGTTTCAGCAGCCCTTGATGGTGAAGACGAGTACAAAACCGCCTTCAACCGGATGGAAGAGACTGAAGACGAAGCGAACCATGTGATGGAAAACGGTGCAACAGCTGTAACCCGTTCAGAACTGGACATGTGGGAGGCGGCTCGAGCGTCAGATTCTTCAACGAGCATCACGAATGCTCTGCAAAACGAAGTGCAAGAATCCGAACTTACAGAAGACACCGTAAGGATGTATCTTCGAGAAATCGGGCGAGTTGCCCTTCTGACTGCAGCCGACGAAGTTGTGCTTGCACGTGCCGTCGAGTTGGCTCAGCGTCTCGAAGCAATCGAAAAAGAAATCCAGGGTGAAATCGAGGTCGGTACACCTGACCCATTTACGATCATTACCGAAGTCATTTCGAAGCTCGGCCATGTTGGTGACACAGCTTCCGCAGTCGCCAAGTACCTTGGACTAGACACACCAGTCACACTTGGACGAGCGCTGGCAGATCCTGATCTTCGAGCCTTGGTGGACGGTAAACGCGAAGACGAATTGGTCAACTATCTCTCGGACGCACTCGGTGTTGAGCCAGATGAGGCACACAAGTTGGTGGTAGAGCTTTCCGTTCTATCTCGTTTGCTTTCGTCAGACATGGTCGAAATCCTCGGACTCGACCCGGTGCTCAACGATCTACCCGACTATATTGTTAAACCTGATTTCTTGGCCGCTCTACAGCCGCTGACACCTGTCTTGAATGCTCATATCATGCGCGTTCGGGAAGAGGGTCAAAAAGCCCGGCGGCATTTGGGCGAAGCTAACCTTCGACTCGTCGTCAGTGTTGCCAAAAAACATCTCAATCGTGGTCTGTCGATGCTTGATCTAATCCAAGAAGGCAACATCGGTCTGTTGCGTGCAATTGAGAAATTCGACTTCCGTAAAGGATTCAAATTCTCAACCTATGCGACTTGGTGGATTCGACAGGGAATCACGCGAGCAATCGCCGACCAAGCACGGACGATTCGTATTCCTGTTCACGTCGTTGAGACACTGAACAAGATCATGCGAGCACGTCGTGAGCTTGGGCAGCAGCTCAACCGTGAGCCTACTGTCGAAGAGCTCGCTGAACGAGTTGAACTTTCTATGGAGCGTGTATCTGAAATCCTTCAGATGTCACAGGAGCCTGTGTCTCTCGAAACTCCAATCGGTGAGGACGCAGAGAACGAGCTCGGTGATCTAATTCAGGACAGTTCCGCACCAGCACCCGCCGACGTTGCTGCCCAGTCTTCGATGCGAGAACAAGTTGACCTAGTACTCAGCCATTTACAGGATCGCGAACGTCGAGTTCTCGAACTCCGATTTGGGCTATTCGACGGTCGACCTCGAACGCTTGAGGAGATCGGTGGAGAACTGAATCTCACCCGAGAACGTATCCGACAGATTGAGCGCAAAGCTCTGGGTCGGCTTCGCGGTGACGCGCATGTTGCTGAACTACGAGAGTTGCTCATCTAGTCTCTAAAGTACTAAAAAATAAAAAGCCCTGTGCTGATAGTCAGTACAGGGCTTTTTATTTTGATCGCATGAATTAGAAGCTGGAGGCAATGTCGAAGCCTTCTGGCACTATCACGGCGCACAATCTTGTCTTGCCCAGAAACACACGTTGAACGATTAATGGCATTCGCTCAAGCAACCTCAGAGGCAGCGGTCCTCTAGCGATCTCAGATGCATACCATCGAGATGCAATTCGACGAACTCGCAACTCCTCAGAAACGTCGATCACAATCTCCGCGTACGTCGACTCCCGTAGTGACATCGGGAGATTGAACTGACCCTCTGAACCCATCCTCCGAATATCCCGTCCACTCAAGCTCATCAAACGAGCGTTGAATTGAACAAGCCATCTCGGCCACTCAAGTGCGTATAACCTTGTTCCATCCAAGCCGGAAGTTTCTACTGCCAGCTTTGTTGCTTGGTACACGACAGCGTGATCTGCATGACCGTAGTCACCGTACGACGAGTGTGTTATTACGACGTCTGGCTCGAATTCAGTAATCCGCCCACCGATTCGACTTGCCATCTCGGCAACGGGTACGACCGCCAGTTGAGGATCAAGATTCCTCCGAGTATGACACATAGATTTGTCGACTTCGTCTGGCCACATGGCTCCTTCTGAATACCTAAGGGTTTCCACCACGTTGACCCCAAGTACCCCACAGGCATAGCGCAATCTCTGCGCTCGGTCTTCATTACCTGGAGCAAGACACAAAACTCTCACGTCTTGCCCATCAGAAACCAGTTTTGAAATCAGCCCACCAGCGAGCAACGTCTCATCGTCAGCATGGGCAACAACCATCATCACCCTGACGGCTATTGCAGCAGACTGTATCACTTGGACAACTCTGCTTCAGCCTTCATATCGCCCAACCAGGATTCCGTCATCTGGCGTATTAGCCATCGAGGGTAAGTAAGTCGTATCGGAAGCAATGTGCTCGAAAAATGCTTCCGATCCATCACTCTACATCCGTCTCCGTCTGATTCAATCGAGATAGATCGAACCGCCGTGATTGAGAATTTGGTCGATCTCCATTCGATCAATCTTCCTGAATCGATACGGCTGATCGTTACGCTAAAAGGCACGTTTCTACACGCCATTCGAAGCTTGAAACCGAACTTGTGATCAGCGCACCAAGATTTACCTATTGGTGCGCCCCAAACTTCTGTGCAACCTTTCGACCATTCAGGCCATCGTTCTGCATCCTCTACTATCCTCCAAACAAGTTCAGATGGAGCGTCAATAAATACACCGGATGACATATGAAATTCGAAGAATTTTAGAAACATTGTTCCCTGATCGTGACGCAGTCGTGGCAAACTTGCTCGACGAATCGTTGTAAACAAAACAAAGCTGCCGATATCGATGTCTGAGTCTAGTCAATCACCAACCGAAGTTCTACGTGGATCCGGCCTCCGAGCTACTCCAGCGCGTCGGGCGATAATCGATGTGCTACGCGCAGCCCACGCTCACATGACCGTCACGGAAGTGATCGAGGCGTTGTCCAAACTCGGCTATAAATTCGATCAATCAACTGTCTACCGCGTATTGAGCGACCTTAGAGGTGTTCGCCTTGTCGCCGAGTCTCGCTTGAGCCCCGGCGACACAGTATTCGAATGGATCGGTCAGTCGAATCACCACCATCTCCAATGCACAAGCTGTGGGCGCACTCTCCCTCTCGATGATGAACTCGTCCACGACTTCATCGCACAAGTTCACAAGCGTCACGGCTTCCACGTGAACGCCACACATCTAGTGCTATCCGGCATCGAACACGACTGTCCGGCAGACTAAAATGCTCTGATCAGCAGAGTGTTTTTTTGCCAAAGCAATTCGATTGAGCGAGCCACAAAGTGTCAATTGCAGCCAGCGATCAAGTCGTGCAAGTAGCGCCCAGAGCTCACGACTAAATCAGGCTGAACTTGGTTACACGTTGTCCTTGACCACGCTCGCCGATCTCCGCAACGTAGATGTTGCCCTTCGAATCGAACCAGCCTCCGTGTGCTGCCTGACACGCATCAGGATTCCCACGCCATCGAGTTATCAGATCACCTTCCAGCGTCCAGATTGAAACGCCGTTTCCACCGCCCTGCTCTACTACGTAGACGATGTCATCATCAAAGAAGATATCGCCAGGGCCAACGACGTCATTCCACTCGGTCAGATAGTTTCCATCTTTATCAAAAATCTGAATTCTGTTGTTCTCGCGATCACAAATGTAGACCTTGTTGTTCTTATCGACTCCAACCTTATGGAGAATCGAAAATTGCCCCGGTCCTTTGCCGGCCTCACCCCACGAGTGCTCGAGATTACCGTCGGCACTGAATCGATGCACCCGACGGTTCGCGTAGCCATCCGTTACGAATAATCGACCGTCTGTGGCAGTCGCCAATCCGGTCGGCATATTGAACGGCGCTCCCTGTTCGTTGGTACTCGTAACAGTGATGTTCGCGTAGCCGTGGGTCCCGAGTTCCATCAGCACATCACCATTTTCGTTGTGCTTTGTCACCTGATGAGTTTGGTGATCGGCGAGCCAGATGTGGTCGTCTTTATCGATGAACACTCCGTGCGGAACTCGGAACTCGCCCTTATCGAGACCTAAATCGCCCCATGACCCTATGAACTGACCATCAGCGGTCCAGCAGGTGACAGGATGCTTAGAGCGGCTAAAAAGCCAAACGCGGTCTTGTGAATCGACTCCAACGTCGGCGCACTGTCCCAACTCCCAGAACGCTGGCTTGTGACGCAGCCAGTCTCGGTCCACTTCGTATCGAAATTTGCCTTCACCAACTGTAGTCATATCTTCGCCACCGTAGAATATTGAGAGTTCATTACGCGAAATCATCGCGGATCGCCACGCTAGCTCCCCTAACGTATTCTGTCAACGGAGTCGTCAGTGCGAATTAACCGACCCGGAACATGCAGGTCGTCTTTTAGTTCTTATATGGACGGGATGTAGTTCGATGCAACGTCGTAAACTTACTCGCGTCCAAACAATACGATTAGGCTCAGATAAAAACTGCCCGGGATCAAGTCACAAAAGTGATGCCCAGAACTTAAATCATGAAAGATCGCAAAAGAGCAGTGCTGGCTGCAATCGACGATAACTGGCGACAATTCAGGGATTCGCTTGATCGACTCGTAAGCGAAGACATGTCAGTAACGGGCGCACTCGAAAATATGTCGGTAAACGATATCGTGGGGCACGTGACGACTTGGGAGTCAGAACTGGTCAATTCGCTCGACCGTCGCACGATCGAAAATATTGATGACATCCACCGATTCAATCAACAAGAAACCTTCCGCAAAAAAGGCAACGCGCCACGTCAGACGATAGAAGAGATGGACAACGTCCATCGTTCGTTACGAGACCAACTAACCAAAGCACCGAGCACTTACTTCGAACCGCTCGATCCGTTCCGCAAATTGATCGACTCATGCACCGTGCTGCACTATCAGGAACACGGGGCTCAGATCAGAATTTGGGCTGCCAAAAATTCTCACGCACCCACTAATTAGTCGTTAGTTACCATATTTATTGAGCTACTTATCGGCTTCCGTGATGATGTACCGAGGATGCCACTCGCCTCTCCACGATGTGATCCTTGTGGGTGCAACTTTTACAAGAAACCGAAGTCGGTCAGCGGTCTTCGCAGCGTAACTCGGGCCGTCAGGCCCCATGTATCTAACGGCCATTTCGTCGGCGATTTCTTTGGTCCGACCTATGAGACGAACAGGCCCCTCAACCACTTCGGCAATGCCCTCGACCGTCACACTCGTGTGTTCAGGATTAACGTCATCAGCACACAGAATGCAAACTCTTTGCTCTTGGCTCAGGTTTTCGTACCAGCTAGCGCGGCCCCGAGGTATTACCCACATCACATCGCCGTCCCATCGCCGTCCCATTGCTGCCACATCGCTGCAACATGAGGCGAACCATCAGGTTTGACTGTCCCGATACGAGCAATGATCGGCTGCGCGAGGAATTCATCAATCTCACTGGAAGACAATTTCCCGGACGTATGATTCATGGCTCTCGCCTTAGTACCTCAATCAACAGGAGTCGACGGACAACCATCATTCGGTGCTTACCCGCTAACTCGCGCCCATTTGCGAAGACTAGTCACTTCGCGCACAGGATCCTGCTGGGAACCGAACGCTGTATATGAAACTTCAGCCACATAAACCGAGCCCTCAGAATCGACAGCCATAGCGTGCGGAGCAATGAACTGATCGTGACCCTCACCGCCATGCTCGTTTCCAAACCTCGTCACCTCGTTACCTTCTCGATCCATAACGACAACGCGACGTCCAAGCCTTCGTACGCCTTCCTGCACCGGTGGTGGCCCTGCCTCCGCAACGTACATGTTGGTATCCGCTCCCTTTCCGTTGGTAATTGCAATCGGACGATGAGAGTGAATCTGTTTCACGAACGCACCATCTGTCGTGAACGTTTGCAGACGAAAATTTTCGCGGTCGGCAACAGTTACCTTGTCGGTACCGTTCATTGCAATGTTGTGGGGTAACGAAAACTGTCCTTCACGTGAGCCAGGCTCACCCCAAGAAGTGATGTGTTTGCCCTCAGAATCAAATTTGTGAACGCGAGAGTTACCGTATCCGTCAGAAATAAACAGCTCGCCGGATTCGGGGTGAACGGCGACGTGCGTGGGCCGGTTGAACGGATCGCCTTCTTGCCATGCAGCAGGTTTGCCCTTCTCTCCGATACGAAAGATCAGTTTGCCTTCCTTCGTCCTCTTTTCTACCATGTGTGCGTCATCGTCGGCGAGAAACAAATTGTCCTCTCCATCGATCGTGATGCCGTGCGGTCGAACAAACTCTCCAGCGCCCCATGTATCGAGGAAATTACCGTTCTTGTCGAAGATGATGACTGGGTGATCGCCACGATTAAATACGTAGACATTATCGTTTGAGTCGACCGCCACAGATGTCGCTTCTTTGAAGAACATCGGGTGAGGAAGTTTCGCCCAATATGGGACTGGCTCGTAAACCGTTACTGATGTCGCTTTATTGACCATGATCGTTCCTAATTTCCTGATTTGAAGTTTTGACGGTGGGAGGTCGGCAGAGTGTCAAATGTTCCTCCTACGCCCGCCGCCACTTACGCAGACTCACGACTTCACCTAGTGGCTTTTCTTGCATGCCTGAGTTTTCCGGACTTGAGAAGTAGTTGGTCCATGCAACCTCAGCTGCATATACCGATCCTTGCGAGTCGGTCGATACTCCGTGCGGAGCTGTGAACTGGCCCGGTCCTTCGCCCGGCAACGGTCCTCCGAGATGCTGCAAAAACTCACCCTCAGGTGACAACACCGCAATCATCGCTCCGAGATTCGGAACACCCTGCTGCACTGGAGGTGGAATCATCTCCCCAACGTATAGTGCTGCATCATTGCCCTTACCTTGCGTTACCGACATCGGGTGATGAATATGAATTTGCTCTACAAATTCACCGTCTGTTGTGAATATCTGTAGCCGGAAGTTCTCCCTGTCTGCCACAACAACTTTGTCAGCACCTAACATGCTGATGTTGTGCGGCAGGCTGAATTGCCCTGGATCAGTTCCCGGCTCGCCCCAAGAAGTGATGTGTTTCCCATTGGGATCGAATTTGTGAATTCGTGAATTTCCATAACCGTCGGAAACAAACAGCTCGCCCGTGATCGGATGAATTGCGATGTCGGTTGGGCGATTGAACATACCACCACCCTGCCATTCACACGCTACGCCCTTGGTACCCAACGTGAACACGATTCCACCATCATTCGTTCGCTTCTGAACGAAATGACCGTTATCGTCTACCAAGTACAAATTATCATCGGCGTCGATCTCGATGCCGTGTGGTCGGACGAATTCACCGTGCCCCATCCCTCTTAGAAAATTACCGTCAACATCAAAGACAGCGATAGGCTCGGTACCACGATTGAACACGTAGACATTGTCTTTCGAGTCCACCGCAATCGAAGTTGCGTCACCACGGAACGTCACGCCCATCGGTAGCTTCGCCCAACCAGTGACTGGCTCGAATCTTGTATGGGAAGTTGCTGTTGTCATATAAATTGTTACCGTATCGAATTTGTCTATTGATCTGAAATATATTGCGAACGATTACTTAGATCGTGATTCTGCGAGCCAAGACTTGAGTTGCGCAGGAAGCCACTGAACAAGATTGATACCCCGCTCGACATCCGAAGACATTAACCGACCTCTGGCATGGACGGCATCAACCACCGATTCCATCGCTTCAAGCACCTCTGGATGATTTGCATGCCCTGGGTGACCCAACGACTGAGCAAGATCCTGCGGACCAAACGCAATCAGATCAATCCCCTCAACCTCGAGTATGTCCTCAATAGTATCGACTGCATTCTTCGTCTCAATCTGAATAGCGACCGTGACTTCTCGATTGAACGCAGCCATGTACTCAGCAGGAGTCATGTCATGCATCCCGTAATCACGACCCCGGGACGTACCGAACGAACGCTCGCCATCTGGCCCAAAGCGGGATGCCATCGCAATACGCTGCGCTTGCTCCGCATTATCTACATGCGGACAAAGAATCCCCATCAGGCCGCGGTCAAATGCACGCAAAATCGTGTCGGTTTCGGCGTTCGGAATTCGGGCAGTGCAGGTCATGCCATGCATGTCGGCAACCCGGCACATCATCTCGGCCGATTCCCAGTCAAATACGCCGTGCTCCATGTCCAGATGAAGGCCATCAAATCCCGCATACCCTGCCCATTCAGCGATAGTGGGCTCAGGAAATGTAAGAGTCAGGTTGTGTGAAATTGTGCCGTTTTTGATTGCGGCGCGAACATTACTAGATCTCAAAGTAATCTCCATCAGCGACGAGACAAGCCAAGCCACAAACCCATAGGTCCCGGACAGGTGCTACCGTGACTCACGCTAAATCGAACTAGCGCCCCATTCAAACAGGAACGCGGGCGGAGTATACAGCCAGTTTGAACATTATCGAGATCGTTCCGTTCGCCGTACGGCACAAGTTGTCGCCCGATTCTTTACGACCAAGGATGACTAAGTAATGGCAATACCTCTGCTGGGCAGGATTTATCGCGGCTACCCGATTGCCCTAGTCGTATTCCTTTCGACCGGACTCTCGGTAGGCATGGCGCAATACGCATTTGGAGAGTTCGCTGGCCCTCTCAAAGAAGAATTTGGTTGGTCACAAACCCAACTCAATCTCTCACTTGCTTTCTCGTTCATTTCGGGACTACTCGCTCCATTTATTGGCACCCTGAGCGACCGTATCGGCATTCGGCCAGTGATGTTCATGTCGTTACTCCTAATCGCTTCCGGTTTCCTACTTCGACCACTGATTAGCGAACTCTGGCACTGGTATCTGTTTAGTGCGCTCGTCTATGCAGGCTTCCCCGGCGCAACGATCATGCCAGCAGGCAAGATGGTCGGCCTATGGTTCCCCAAGACCAGAGGTCGAGTTATGGGAGCTGTTGTCGCGGGTAACAACTTCGGCGGAGTCACGATGCCACCTCTCGCAGCTGCCATCATCGGTGCTCTAAGTTGGGAGATGGCATACGTGACATTCGGCATCATCATGGTGGTGCTGGGATTCGTGGCTGTGTTGGTAATCGTGGAGGACGAAAACAAGATCGAAGCGGAAATGAATAAAACCGGCCGGGCTGATCAAGCGCACGTTGCCAGAGTCGCCGCGAGAGCTGGGTTAACCGTAAAACAGGCGCTAGCCAACCGTAATTTCTGGCTAATTATGGTCGGTCTGGTAGCAGCCACGTTCACGTATCAAGGCGTGCTCACACAACTCCGCCAACATTTCGAAGAAAGCGGTTTTGCCCCGGCCATCGCAACCACAGCCGTCAGCGTGATCGCCGGAATGGGCATTGCTTCGAAATTAGCTTTCGGACGCGCCAGCGAAAAGATCACTGCCCGCATAGCCACAATTATTTCAGTTTCGCTTCAAGCAATTGGCGTGTTCATCATCGCTCAAGCAGATACCACCCCACTAATGTGGTTTGGTATCGTCGTGTTTGGAACCGGATTCGGTGGACTCGGTGCGCTAATTGTCCTCGTCGTTCAAGAAGCGTTCGGAATGAAAGAGTTCGGTGGCATTATGGGTCTAATACAAGTAGGAATGATTGCGTCTAGCGCGGGCGCTCCGCTTATCGCCGGAGCAGTGCACGACTCGACAGATTCGTTCGACAATTCGTTCCTTATCATCGTGGCGATATTCATCGTCGGCATCGTCGCTCTGGCACTGGCAAGACCCGTAAAGCCTTCGGAGGAAGAAGCCTCACCGGAATTACCCCAAAGCGCCGAGTGAGCGACTCAGCCGAGAAATGCGATAGCAGCAATGAGTGCTGCAAATAGCAAAATAGGCAAGAATTTGACTATTGGGGACGTCCGAGAAGAAACTCGAACCTGCGCTCCAATGTTAAAACGTGCCCGTGTGTGTTTCATTTCAGTTGCCTCTACTGATTTGAATTTGTTGCCCTAATTTCAATCATCACTTCTACACGGCAACGTGTCATGGGTGCCCTCCCCCAATCTACTGGACCATTCGGCAATGAATTCAAATTATCAACAAAAAAAGCCCCGTCAAACGACCGGGGCTTTTCGCTATATCTGAACGCCAATTAGGACTCTAGTTCGTCCCAAATCGCCTTTGCATAGCGAATCGACTTGCCATCGTTGTACCACTGATCACCAGCCCACGCACCTTCGATGGTCATGTAGCCCGAGTAACCGGCGTTGTGCATTGCTGAAATGGCGTATCGATAGTCGATTTCGCCATCTGGTAACGGAACCCGCAGGAACACTGATCGGTTGTTCTCAGGATGGTAAACACGGTGCAAGTTCTTACAGTGCCAGTATTTGGCGACTGGAGCAATTTTGTCGATTGCACTATCGAAATCTTCCTCAGGCACATCGTATGTCCAGAGAACGTTTCCGATATCAGGATTGATACCGAAGTTAGGTCGGTCAACTTTGCCGTGAAGAAGCAATGCGGACCATGAATTGTCCACTGGTGAGTTCTGGTGAACCTCTACTGCAATATTCACATCAACATCGGCTGCCTTCGCACATGCGGCCTGAAACACGATAGCGAGTTCATCGTAGGTGTTCAACATCGCATCACGCGAAGAGTCCTGTGAGATTTCCCATCCTGACTGACTCCCCGGCGCCGACCCTGCTGGATGACCAGGAAGTCGAGCTGGTGCGCTCATCGCACCGTTAACAACCTCTGCACCCGTCCAACCTGCGTACTCAATCGCTTCGTGAAGTCGTACCTGATTCTGTGGACCTGTCTTTGCCGTGTGCAACGTACCACCAGCACGAACACAGCCGACATCAAGACCGAAGTCTCGAAGTCGTGAAGCAAAGTCTTTCGCTTTCTGCTCATTTCCTAAGCCTGAAAGGACCTCTAACCCAACTTCTAGTGCATCGAAGCCGAGAGCCTTTGTCTTTGTAAGAAACTCATCTGTGTAGTTATCCGCTGCTAGGTTCCAGCTATCCACTGACTGTGGGTACAGCGTGAATCGTCGATGTGCGTAACAAAATCTCATGTCGGCTCAGTTCCTGAAATACTCGGCTATATATGCCCGAAGATCGCCAGCATTCCCGGCGATTATCATTGATCGGGCGGAGTCTACCACCGCAAGAGGTGTACTATCCGGTCGCCTCGTTCCCACGGCGACAAGCTATTTAGCAATTTCGCCACTGAATCTCGAAGTTCATTCAGGGTGAACTGTAAGAAAGTTCGATCATGAAAATCACCGATCTACGCGTCTATCTAACCCGACCTGAAGGCAGCAATCGTTCTTGGTTATTCGTCGAAGTAGATACCGACGAAGGAATCACAGGAGTTGGTGAATCGACCAACTCAGGTGGAGGCGGTGCATTGGTGGTCGGGCGGGCGTACGAAATGCTCAAGAATGATCTCGAAGGCCAAGACTTCTCAGAAGGACTTGTAGGTCAAGACCCAAACAATATCGATGCAATTTGGCACCGCATATATCGTCGATTCGGCACACTCGGGTCACGCGGATTCGGCACGACCCTCGCCAGTGGAATCGACATGGCATTGTGGGACATCAAGGGCAAAGCCGTTGGTCGACCGGTTTGGGATCTGCTTGGTGGAAAAATGCGTGAGTCGGTGCCTATCTACTCGCACGTTGGTTCAATCGACAATATCGATGCCTGCGTAGCCGACGCTAAACGACAAATCGCACTCGGCTATCAGGCCCTCAAGCTCGACCCGTTCAGCCCTGAAATGAACAAGCACCACCGTCGATACATCGATGGCAAAATATCACCCGCTGGTGCCGAATATGCCGACGATCTAATGACAGCTCTGAGAGAGGCCGTAGGTCCTAACGTCGAACTAATGATCGATGCCCACGGCAACTTTGATGTTTCAACCGCCACAGAACTCTGCAACCGGATGATGAAGCACAACCTGACATGGTTCGAAGAGCCACTTCAGCCCGAAAGCATCGACGCGCATCGGCAGCTGCGTCGAAACACAGATATCAACCTCTGCATCGGTGAACGTAAGTACACCCGGTGGGATTTTGCACCTTACCTGCAAGAAGGATTAGTTAATTACATCATGCCCGACATCTGCTGGACCGGAGGGATCTCGGAAATGAAACGAATTGCAATCTTGGCGGAAACCTACTACGTACCGATCAGCCCACACGATGCATCAGGAGCCTTCAACGTC
The DNA here is from genome assembly GCA_013204545.1 of Chloroflexota bacterium. Classification (GTDB taxonomy): domain Bacteria; phylum Chloroflexota; class Dehalococcoidia; order Lucifugimonadales; family Lucifugimonadaceae; genus Lucifugimonas. Next base: position 29,425 of record JABMNN010000090.1, read on the forward strand.
ATTACTGGTGCGCACGTACTTATGAATGTCCCGAACATCTATCGACTTGAGATGTCAGACCATTCTCTAAATAACTACAATTCTGTAATCACAGAACCGCTCGATATCCGAGAGGGACATCTCCACCTCCCCGACAAACCAGGACTCGGTTACGAACTCGACCACGACTTCATTGCTTCACATCCCGACCCCGAATGGGCAAGACTTCATGCTTAGTTCCAAGCACACTAACTTTCACTCGCTCTCAATAATTCATAACTAACCAATGCCAATTCCTACTCCTTCCGAAATAATTTCAGCACGACTCAACAAGCTCGATAGCCAGATTCTTCAATCTATCGATGCCCTCACCGAGGAAGAAGTCTCGAAGTGGATAGCCCCCACCGCACCTTCTTGCAAATGGCATCTCTGGCACATGGCGCGTTGGGCTGATTACGTGCAAAGTCTACTTTCTGGCGTCGTTGATGTGAAAACTCCAGAGTTATGGGAATTTGCAGGTGTCGTTGACGAATGGGGATTCACCGGCGTCAATCTAGGAATGTGGGGTGCTGGTTCTGGGCTTGGCAATGAATCTGGTCACTCTCTCCCGTTGCCAAGTGTGGCAAAGGTCAGGTCGTACGCTCAAGAGGCGTTTGATTTGCTTGAAAAACGGGTTGGCAAGCTAGAAGACGCATCATTCAATGCAGCGTTCACGGACTGGCACGATAATGAGACGAACGTTGGCGACGCAATGGTTGGCTACATCGCTCATGCCAATCGCCATCTCGGTATGCTCGAAGCCCTCACAGGAATACTTGGCAAAGAAGGCACCGCAACCGTTTAGCAGAGTCTCGTGCGAACTGAGTCCAGTCATTTTTCACACTTTACCCACGTGTGTGCAAATATTCGGGCGATAGCAAACCCTCAACTCTAGTAAAGTTGAGGTACTCCAATGAACACCTCTGCATCCGCCATCGCCCTTCGCAGATTGACGCGCGCAAACGCGCTGTTTATTGAGATCGTCACCGGACTTTACGATGATCAAGCTTCAAAATGGCCTGTCATTACAGCACCATCTCCCAAGTGGCACTTATGGCATATTTCGAGGTGGTCAGACATTGTTCAGTCGACGCTCCTGCCGGTGGCGAACGGTGAATCAGACCTTTCGAACAAGGGAGCCCAACTTTGGGAAGCACTCGGAATCGCCGACGAGTGGGGGTTGGCAATCTCAATGCCCGGCAAACTGGGCGGCGGCACTGGGTTGACCAACGCCGAAGCATCCACACTTGGTCTTCCAGACCTGACCCGTGTCGTTGGCTACCCTCGATCTTCTTTTGAGCTATGTGAGATGCGATTTGCTCAGATCGATGAAGGCTTGTTTGAATCAGACTTCTACGATTGGGACGGTGTCCGAATGCAGGTCGGCGACGCCATGTTCGGCCATATCTCGCACATCAACCGACACCTCGGAATGATTGAAGCTATCAAGGGCGTTCTTGGCTTGAACGGATCTGTAACAGACTAGTTCGACTAAACGGTTTCCCCAACCAGATTAGGTGGTTGGAACCGGCACGTCGGATCAGCAGCGGTCATCTGACCAGTCAGCGCATACGATCGAGATCGTGAACCTCCGCAGATCACGTTGAACGGACAAATCCCGCACTTTCCCTGAAGCTGGGTTCGATCACGAATCTTCGTGAATATCTCTGAGTTGCGATATATCTCAACAACCGAATGCCTACGTACATTGCCGGCAGACACAGGAATAAATCCGCTCGGAAAAATCTCACCAAGATGCGAGATGAAGAAAATACCTCGACCGTCGTTAGTCGGCGGACCAGGCCATGCCGACTTTATCTCGTCTGAAGTGATCGAATCCAACTCCCTGCCGCCAGCAGACATCAGACGTTTCAGTGTCATCGCCCGTCGGAACGGCTGCCCGAGCGTTGTTTTCACCCGAAAATCCCAACTAGGTTGATTCTCTAAAATCCAGCTGTAGACCTCGTCATGTTCATCAGCAGTCATGAGATCTAAATTAAGTCCACGACCTGTCGGCACGAGAAAAAACAAATCCCAAATCGCAGCACTACTGTTTTTTACAACTTCAGCGATATCAGGAAGGGCAGGTTTCGTGTTCTTAGTGATAGTCGTATTTACCTGAAACGATAGCCCGACGTCGTTTGCCGCATCGAATGCAGCCATCGTTCGATCAAACGTCCCGGTGAATCCACGAAATGCATCATGGGTTTCGGCATCAGCACCATCTAGCGAAAACGAAACTCTTCGAACACCAATATCCACGAGCTTGGCAAGCCGATCTCGCGTCACCAACGCCGTCGCCGAAGGAGAAAGCGATACAGTCAATCCTTTTCGAATTCCATACTCAGCGATCTCGAAAATATCCCGTCGCATAAACGGATCACCGCCAGACAACACCACGATCGGCAGAGTCTCAAACTCAGTGAGTTGGTCCATCACTCGCAGTGATTCATCAGTACTAAGTTCAAGAGGGTGTCGTTTTGGCTGCGCCTTCGCACGGCAATGCTCGCACTTGAGCGCACATGCTCGGGTAACTTCCCAGAAAATCACCACAGGGTTACGGTCGAGATCAGCAGAAATTATCGGCATTTCGGATCGATGGTCGACAGAAGAAACACCGGAATGCGCTGCATCTGGGTACCCATGACCATTCGATCCGTTCATTAAGTGATGGCTCCGATAAGTTCGGGCTGGCGTTCATCTTCTGTTAGATAGCAAGCGGGATCTTTCCCGAATATGTCTCCGGTAGATGACTCTGCACGCACCCGTAGATTTCCATTGCACATCCCGAGCCATTTACAGTTCTTGCAATCTTCCGGCAGCAGAGATTTTCGATCTCTGAGATCGGCTAGAAGTTCAATCGAATCATCTTCCCAAATCTCCGAAAACTTCCGTTCTTTCACATTTCCAATCGTCTGGTTCCACCAAAACTGATCAGGGTGAACATTCCCGAGGTTATCGATGTTGCCCATGCCCTTACCAGCCGTGTTTCCACCGTTGCGAGATTGCAACCCTCGAACTCGATCAGACTGTTCCGGCATGTTCTTGTCGACCCACATCTGTAGATAGGCGGCATCCGTATGATTATCGACAGTCAACACTTCGAGCTTGTGCCCCGTTGCGTAAGACTGGAGAGTGCGTTCGAATACGTAATTGACCATCTTGCGACGTTCTTCATGTTGCAAGTCAAAACGCAACAATTTTTCACCACGCCCAGCATAAGCTAGGTGGTACACACAAACCCTTGGGATTCCTTCTCGCTCGGCAAGATCGAATAATGCTGGAAGATCTTGAATATTTCGATTCGTTATCGTCACGCGAAGACTCACTCGCATCCCAGCTTCAAGTGAATTGCGTATCCCATCTAGCGTTAGTTTCCAAGCACCTTTGGAACCACGGAACTTATCGTGAACGGTCTCCATTCCGTCCATACTGATTCCGGCACGCTTCAACCCGGCATCCGACAAACGTTTTACCATCGGCTTCGTCAGCAACGTCCCATTCGTCGAAATGAGCGGATTAAGTCCACCCAGTTCGTTAGCGTAAGCAATCAACTCTGCGAGATCGGGTCTGATGGTCGGTTCACCGCCTGAAAACAGCACGACCGGCACTTTGTAATCCGCCAAATCTCGAAGCGCCGTTTTCGCCGCATCAGTACTCAACTCGCCCGGGTACTGTTCATCCTGTGAAGACGCATAACAATGAGCGCAATGGAGATTGCAGGTACGAGTAATATTCCACACAACGATTGGACGTTGATGAACCGACACCACCCTCATACCGTGCTTATTACTTTTTTCGCCGTACCGAAGATCGTCGCCCGGAGTCGGCTCGTCACACAGCAATCGAGTCACATTTAACAATCTTAATTCCCCTAGATTTTCGGCTAATACCTATTGTTGGTGCCTATTACCCAGCCCTGCCGGGGAACGCAGCGGTATTCTTACTCCGCTAACGCTAGCCAGTTTCAAGGTGATACACGACCGAATTGCATGAGAATCTCAAAAAGAAGAGAAGTCATTTCCAAGGCAAATTGTCAGTGACGCGCACGTCGAATGAAAAGACGTTAGACAAATCGAACCGTGAACCAGCAATCTCCTCAGTCAAACAATCGCCAACCCGTTATATCGTCACGGTCGCCGTAGCAACGTATTTTTTCTGGATATCTCTCTACCTTTACGTCCCAGTGCTGCCGCTACACGCCCAAGAGCTCGGCGCAAATCTGGAAATGGTGGGAATCATCATTGCCTCCTACGCGATCGGGCAACTCCTTCTGCGGATTCCGATTGGTGTTGGATCCGACATCGTCGGCAGAAAACCATTTGCAGTAGCAGCTCTAGTTCTAAGCGCTTTGGGTGCAGTGTGGCTAGCGCTCTCACCTGATCCCTGGTCCCTATTTGCCGCCCGAACCTTAACGGGTATCGCTGCGGCGGGTTGGGTAGCAATTAGTGTCTTATTCGCTTCGTACTACCCCGCCGGCAACACAACTCGTGCGATGGCCGTCATCATGTCGGTGAATACACTGTCGCTGGTCACCGCCACGTTTGTTGGAGGAATCGTTGCCCAATACTTCGGAAACCTCAGTACGTTCTACGGTGCAGCCGGAATCGGGTTCGCCGGGGGGCTTCTTCTTCTCTCTGCACCCGAACCCCACAAAGCGGCCGCCACTCGATATTCAAAGGCAACACTGCTTGGCATATTAAAGACGCCCTTGCTTCTTCGTGTATCGGCAATTGCAATCACCCTGCAATTCGTGACCTTTGGAGTTAACTTCGGGTTCCTGCCAATCCACGCGGAAAATCTGGGAGCATCCAAGTCTGAAATTGGTTACATCACCACCGCTGGTCTACTAGCAGCGGTTTTGGGAACAGCGGTATCAGCATGGGTAGCAAAACGCTGTGGGCCGACCGCCGCAGTGATTGCAGCGGCCTTGGCGACCCTCTTTTCGCTGATCGTTATGACAATTACCACTGACCTAATGACTCTCGGTGCATTACAGGCGTTCAACGGTTTCGGGCGCGGAATGATGAACACCGTGCTTATAAGCATGGCATTGGCATCAGCCCCTGTTGCAGTTCGAGCAACCGCAATGGGTTCATATCAAGCGCTCTACTCCATAGGGATGCTTCTCGGTCCGGCAGTATCAGGTCCTATCGCAGCTGCATTCGGAATCGAAATGGTGTTCTGGGCAGCAGCGGTAGCAACTGTTCTTGGTGGCGCAATCGCACTGTTCAAACCGCTCCCTCGATAGCGATTCACCTTGTCATCCCGGGAATATCATTACGTACGCTCTATTCAGTACCGATAATGGTTTATAGATTTGAATGAGATATCCACTAAAACAGGAGTGAACGATGGCCTCACAGGAAATGCGGCTTGAACGTGATTCGATGGGTGAACTCGAAGTTCCGGCAAACGCCTATTATGGCGGAAACGCTCGGCGCGCCGAACTTAATTTCCCAATCAGTAACCTTCGATTGGGACGTTCGTTCATAAAAGCTATCGGTCAAATCAAACAATCAGCTGCCGTCGTGAACCTCGATCTCGATGCCATCGACGAAAAGATTGCGAACGCAATCATTGCTTCAGCTCAGCGAGTTATCGATGGCGAGTTTGACGATCAGTTTGTCGTCGACATATTCCAGACCGGATCTGGCACATCGACCAATATGAACGCTAACGAGGTCATTTCGAACGTCGCTATCGAATCACTTGGGGGAACACTCGGATCACGAACTCCGGTTCACCCCAACGACCACGTAAACAAAGGGCAATCCTCCAACGATGTATTCCCCTCAACCATTCACCTCGCAGCAGCGGGAGCGATCAAAGACAACCTACTTCCCGCCCTGAAAGAACTAGAAGGTTCCCTTCGATCCAAATCTAAAGAATTCTGGGGTGTCGTGAAAACAGGCCGAACTCACCTACAAGACGCAACACCAATCCGACTTGGTCAGGAATTCCTCGGCTACGCCGGTCAGCTCGAATTTGCCGGCAAACGCGCAGAAAAAGCACTTGCCGAACTTTCCGTTCTAGCACTCGGTGGAACAGCCGTCGGAACTGGCATCGGCATGCACCCTGAATTCGCTACACGGGTTATCACCCGCTTACGCGAACTGACCGGGCTCGACCTCTCAGAAACCACAAATCACTTCCAAGCTCAGAGCACACTTGATGCTGCCGTATCCGCATCTGGTGAACTCAAGTCAATTGCGGTCGGCATGCTCAAGATCGCCAACGACATCCGGTGGCTCGGGTCAGGGCCTCGCGCTGGAATAGGCGAAATCTCACTTCCTGAAGTACAACCCGGATCTTCTATCATGCCGGGCAAGGTAAACCCTGTTATTGCCGAATCAGTAACAATGGTCGCGGCTCAAGTCATCGGAAACGACGCGACAATAACAATCGCTGGTCAGTCAGGAAACTTTGAACTCAACGTGATGATGCCAGTGGCAGCGCACAACCTGCTCGAATCGATCGACCTGCTCGCCGCTGCCGCTCAGAACTTTGCGCGGCAATGCATCAATGGTCTCGTCGCAACTAAAAAAGGTCCGGAAATGGTCATGCAGGGTCTGGCTATCTGTACAGCCCTTGCACCACTCATCGGATACGACGCAGCAGCGGCAATTGCACACGATGCGTCGGTGAGCGGTGAAACGATAAAACAGGTTGCTCTGCGGGTCACCGACCTAACCGAAACACAACTAGATGAAGTGCTCGACCCACTCTCAATGACCGAACCCAAAGCCTAAACACTGTACATTCCAAACCTCAATTAGAGCGTGAACAAATAGAAAACATGACGAGATCAGTGCATACTTGCGCCGGTCTCGTCATATTTAATTGCACCAACAACAACGGAAGAATCCACACATGAGCGCTGACGACAAAGTAAAAGAACTCGGACTCGATCTAACCCACCCTGCAGGTCCAGTAGCCAATTACGTTGCTGCCGTAACCACTGGAAAGCTGGTCTACCTCTCAGGAAAAGGACCAACCAAGGCCGACGGAACCATGATGACCGGAAAAGTAGGATCAGCCCTCACGGTCGATCAAGGTTATGAAGCTGCTCGGCTGGTAGGAATCCAACTTCTTTCTGCTCTTAACGAGCACCTCGGTGGCAGCCTAAACAGCGTCAACCGAATCGTAAAGCTGCTAGGAATGGTTAACTGTGACCTCGACTTTGGCGATCAACCCAAAGTGATCAACGGTTGTTCAGATTTACTCGTTTCTGTATTTGGTGAGAATGGCAAACACGCCCGTTCAGCAGTGGGCATGGGCAGCCTTCCCGGCCAAATCCCCATTGAAATAGAAATGATTGTCGAGCTTAAGTAACGTCCGATGTTACAAAGCGACAAGCCGAACGAATCAGGAAGAACGGAACACTCGATGCCCGGAATTATCAACATCAAAACTATTAACCACGTAGGCATCCCAATCTGGGATCGCCGAGTAGCGTTAAAGTTTTACAGGGATATCCTCGGGCTTCGAGTTATCCCCTCGATGGTCGATTCACCCAACATCGTCTGGACCAAAACCCTCGATGGAACCATGATTCATTTGATCGAACCGTCCGATGGCGAGAATCTCGGCAATCCGCACGCGGCATTCGAGGTCGAAGACTTCGATGCCGCGGTTGAGGCACTCCGAACCTCTGGCTATCCAGAGATCAGTGATGCCGGCGAAAGGCACGATGGGCAAAAGTGCATATTCATCAACGATAACGATGGCAATAGACTTGAATTCGCAACCGCCAGCGGGTTACGCCCTTCAACGCGTGTTGCTGACGCTCTCGGGTACACGACGGAATCGGGAACGAACGCCGTGGTCAATTCCCCTTCCAAAATCAAAATCCTCACTATCAATCACATCGGTCTACCGATAAGCGACCGGGCTGAGTGTATGGGCATGTACCGCGACCTGTTGAACATCAACGTCATCCCACATCAGATCGATGGCAACTCGCTTTCATGGACCGAAATGCCCGACGGATCAATGGTTCACGTTATCGACCCACCGAAGTCAATCGGTTCACGTGGCGATGGTCGTCAGCATGTGGCATTTGAAGTAATCGACATCGAAGCTTCAGCGGAAGCACTAATTGAAGCCGATGTGGAAATAGTGGAAGGAATCGGAACTCGGCACGATGGACAGCGATTCTTGTTCATCTACGACCCCGACGGCAACCGAATCGAACTTGCCACCCGTGGCGATCACTCGAACACAAAGCGAACTGCCGACGCAAACGGCTACACCAGCGAAAACGGTGTCTTGCTCTAGCGTCAGAGCCAAAATTGCTTACAGATGTTGCGGTAACTAAATGGGCGACACTGTACGTTCTACGCTGAAAAAGTACGATTCCAGAAACTCAGTTGCCGCAGCCTCGATCTTCAAATCGGAGATTTTCTTTAGCAAACCTGAAGTCTCGACTGCACCAGTCATACGGACTCTTGTAGTTTCCGCCACGTTGCCTGCAATTTCTAGCGACACTTCAGCGTTCCCTGAAACTCCCGCACCCATTGACTTACCCGAAAGCTCGATATTGAATGATCGTGGTTCATCGACATTCGATAGTTGTACATCTGCGTTCACCGTCGGTCGCAAGAAGCCCATCGAAATCTTCATCGAAATCCGATAGCCACTAGTACCCGTCGAAACCACTTTCGCCGTCCCTGGCAAGTGTGGTTCCATCGCCGTCGGATCCATCAACGCATCCCAAACAATCGAAACAGGTGCCTTGACTATGGTGTCGTAAACGAATTCCAAACGGTGGGTCTTTCGGATATATCAAGCGTGAGTGAATAACTGCGCTTCGAACGTATCCGCAGAATCATCTCAATTCTATCCACCAAACCTTCTCCGATACCCTAACTCTGGAATAGGATTAAACTCATATGTCATCGCCAGAGGCGCCAAAACCCCCGGTTTCCAATCAGGGTCGAAGTTCAGTCCGTGCAACCATACGTTCACTCGTGTGGACCGTTTACGCACCCTCGTTTCTACTGTCAGTCGGGCAAGGCATCCTCATCCCTGTTCTACCGGGATTTGCCAAACAGGAAATGGCAGCGGCTATAGGTCTAGTCGGCATCGTAATTGCCGCTCGTCACATCGGAACGATGATCTTCGACGTCCCCGCTGGCATCCTCGTAACCCGTCTCGGACTTCGTCGAACAATGATTGCCGGCGTAATCCTCTTCGGAGTAGCCGCTGTATGGGCAGGTCTATCACCGAATGTAACGTCGCTGATAGCCGCACGTTTGCTCACTGGCGCCAGCTTCGCGCTGTGGAGCATCTCACGGCACACTTATATCGCAGCGGCCGTACCGATCGACGTACGCGGACGAGCACTCTCGCTCTTTGGCGGCATATCTCGAATCGCAACAATTCTCGGACCTTTTCTCGGTGGGATTCTTGGTGAGTACGTCGGAATTCGCGTGCCATTTTTCGCTCAGGCAGTAGTAGCGATAATTACGCTAGCTATGGTTCTAGCCACTACCCGACACATGATCGAGCCAGCTCGCATGAAGGGGCGATACAACGTATTCGCCGAACTCGGCACGGTTGTAAAACGACATAGACGCGATTTTGCGACTGCCGGCGTAGCAGCCGTAGCCCTTCAATTCCTGAGAGCAGGACGTGAGTTCCTCATCCCGGTCTGGGCAGGAGAACTCGGACTCGGTCAAGCAAAGATCGGCTACATCGCTACCGCATCATTTGCTATCGATTCGATGCTATTTCCAGTCGTCGGCTATTCGATGGACAAATGGGGCAGAAAGTCGACCGGACTCCCAGCATTCATCGTACTCGCTCTCGCAATCGCACTTATCCCCCTCACCGGCTCATTCGGCGCGCTGATGGCCGTCGGCTTACTGGCGGGGTTAGGAAATGGACTCTCAAGCGGTTTTGTTCTCGTCATAGGCACCGACCTTTCACCGAAAGAAAACCCAGGGGAATTCCTGGGAGTATGGCGACTTATTTCCGATACCGGAGGAGCGAGCGGTCCAATTGCTATCGGCGGTATCGCTCAGATCGTGACTCTTGGTGTCGCTTCGTTCGCTACTGCTGGAGTCGGCGTGTTCGGAGCGCTGATGCTACTCTTCGTGGTGAAAGAGACCATGACCAAAACATCGCGGACGCCGGTCGGCAAGAAATCAGAATCTAATTAACGAATATCAGTTCGCCAAAATGATCGCCGACCGAGCGAACTTAGAGCCCTTCACTACTCAGCAGTGCGTGTAGGTCCCGTAGGCACATGGCATCATCTTCAGGTGCGCGTGCATCTACCCAATCCTTCGATTCGCCTGTCATGCCTTCGACTGCACCCACAGCAACAATGTCTTTCACCCACTCGTAGCCTTGCTCTACTGAAGGCAGCAAGTTTCTACCGGTTTTCAACGATAATGCAGCGATCAGACCATACCCACCCCAGTTCGAAACACTCGCGGTAATTAGCTCGGTCGTTGTTGTAACGCACGGGTCATTTGGCAAGTTCTCAATATCAGGTATCACGTGTCGCATGTTGCCCATGCCGATCTCGTTGCCACCGTCACCAATACCGACCGAATAAGGGTGTTCCTCGAACATGTGATCGATCTTCGCGTTATGCTCTGAAAAATCGACACCCTTCCAGTTACGATAAGTACCGTCGCCAAGTAATCCCGCACGCTCGATCGACACCAGCGCCGATGGCGCATGTTCTATCAACAGCTTGTGAGCAAACATGCTTGATTCGTGATGACTAGTGATTGGAAATTCGACCACCTCGTCGTCACCCGCAATCGAACGCACAACGGTCGAACACTTCTCGTCTGTCACATAAGCGACAGTGTTACCAAGCGCTTTTAGAGCCCCGCCAATTGCGACCGCACCGGGAGGACCATCAGTCTCAGGCTCACCTGCTCTAAGGATGTAGAACCCCGTGGCGATAAGTATCTTTCCGGGGTGATCGAGAAGCAGCTGCGCCGACCTTTCCATCCACTCGTCCGGCATGTGCTGCCGTAACGCCTTCATCCCGCGAATATCCTCTTGCAGAACAATGTCTTCGATTTTCGTAAACAGTGATGAATCAGACATGGGTTCCTACGTGCTTTTTCGAATAACTTGGTCGGACAATTTAAAACCGAAGCGACTACAGAACCGCCAGGTCTTCGTCTTTCAGATCGGTCACAAACATGTGACCCGGTGAATGAGTGATCATGAGCTCCGGCTTCGATGCCATCGCCACTGCTTGCGGCGTCACGCCACACGCCCAGAACACGGGAA
>JABMNN010000091.1 GCA_013204545.1 Chloroflexota bacterium
CCGCTAAGCAAATACCCTCCGGACTGCGCCGTATGGATCATGATGCCCCAGCTCATTCGAATGTTCAGGATGCCGAAGAAGCTCAGTATTGCCTCTCCGAAAATCGCGCTCGTCACAGTGAACATCATGTACAAGAACGCCAACGGCAGGAGGTTAGGAATGATGTGTGCTGTGATGATGTGGAAATTGCTTCCACCCGCACCACGGGCTGCTTCGATATAAGGCTTCACCGTGATCGTAATGGCCTGCGACTTGATGATTACTGATGTCGCTCCGAACCCGGACAGAACGCCGATGATGATCGCCAGCTTCCAAAAATCAAGATCCCACAGGGCACCCAGCACTACCAATAGAGATATCGCCGGCATCATAATCACAACGTCGGCTATTCGCATCAGAAATGCATCGACCCACTTGCCAAAATACGCCGAAACTGCCCCCACGGTAGTCGCTATAACCACAGTGACAACAGCCGCCACGCCACCGAGCACGAACGATCCTCTGGCACCGAACATTAGTTGGCTTAGAACGTCTCGTCCCACTGGGTCTGTACCCAACCAATGGGCTGACGACGGTCGAGATGGATGATCGAATATTTCAAACTCAAAACCGGTTACTGGGTCGTATGTCACCGGATCCCAAACGGTGTTCAAGAGAATTGGATGTAAGACAGCCATAATCCCAAAAATACCGATTATGAACAGTCCCAGCAAGCCAATACGTGCTTCGGCAAACAGCCGAATATTGCGACGGGTTATCGTTCGATAGTTCGCAAGTCGCATTCGCCACAAAGACTGAGTCTCAGGCCGTTCGGTTGTATCTAGAGTGCTCATCGGTGCCTCAATCTAGGGTCGAGGTAAACATGCAACATATCGGCAACGACGTGCGCAACAAGTGCGAACATTCCAGTGAACACGAATGCGCCAACCGCCAACGGCAGGTCGCTGTTAGACGCAGAATCAAGCAGTGTTAGACCTAACCCGGGCCACGAAAAAATCGTTTCGGTGATCACGCCGCCGTCGATAGCAAATGCCAGACTAAAAACGAGACTCGTAACAACTGGGAGCATCGCATTGCGTGCAACGTGTTTGTCCCTGATTACTTTGTCGGGCAGTCCCTTTGCCCTAGCCGTTAGAACGTAGTCTTCACGCAGGGTTTCCAGCATCGAGTTCCGTGTCAGCAGCATGGTTCCTGCAAATGAAATCGCTGTGAGCGTGATGACAGGTAAGAACATGTGATTGGTGATGTCCCAGCCATATGTGCCCAACGATGTTGAACTCCAGATGGAGTAGATGACCAGAAACATGAGCGCCGTGAAACCTATCAGTGCCCAACCACCGTGAGGTACCCGTAACCGGCGAATCATGACGAGCGAAACTAACCAAAGGATTGATGCGACGATCAGCGTTATCAGCATCCGGTGGAACACGTAATTGGCGTCAAACTCCGCCGTTCTCCAAAGAATAGGGTCTACGAATTTACCTATCGGAAACCAGTTCAATTTGAATGCGAAAAGCCATATCAACATCAGAGCAAACCAAGGCGTAAAAGCGGTGTACAGGTATACGCCCGAAATGGTCGCTACGTACTCGGTAAATCCTCCTCTACGCCATGCGATCATTTTTCCCAAAACGAACCCGAGATAGAACGAAATAACGGTGGCTGTCAAGAAGAGAATAGCTGTGCGTGGCAGTCGCTCCATGATCACTTCAGTCACGGGTCGCCGTAGGTGGAACGATTTACCAAAATCGCCCTGAGCTATGTTGCCGAGGTAAATAAAGTACTGCTGGTAAACAGGCTTGTTGAGGCCAAAGCTCTCTCGGATCGCCTCTCTGTCTTCAGGAGGGATATTCGGGTCGAGCGCGTAAAACGATGTGAAATCGCCAGGCTGCGATTGGATCAGGAAGAAAACAAGGGTAACGAAAGTCGCAAACACCAGAATTGTTTGCCCGAGTCTACGTAACAGAAATCCCAACATTTTGAACTCCAAACAACCCAACCCACACGCCGTGCGTGCTCAATGGAATGCCTGTAACTAAGCTGTGTAACTCGTGGGGCTGCCGAAATTTACCGACAGTCCCACGAGTTCGTCAGGTCTACTCGAAGACCGTGTTTGATAGCGGTCCGTTCATCCACTGGAAGTAGTTTTGTAGACCATCAATAACCTCGGTATACGCGAAGTCGAATGAATCGGTTCGGTACGCCTCGATAATTGGTGTCGTAAACAAAGTCACGTAAGGCAGATCTTCAGCCAGGAATGCCTGAAGAGTGAATGCCTTCGTGCGTGCCGCATCAAGGTTGGTTTCGCCAATAAAGTCTTTGGCCAGCGCATCGAACTCAGGGTTCGAGTAACCACCGGCGTTTAAGTCGCCAAGTCCGGCATGATCCGACGTGAAGAAGTCGGCCAAATAGTCCGGGTAAACAGTCAGACCCCATCCGAGAATCCACATATCAAAGTCCTGTTCGTCGTATACCCGAGGAACGATGACATTGAATCCGGTGAGGTTGGCCTTTACCGGTATACCTGCTTCCTTTAGCCATTGTTCGATCCAGATACCGGCTGTCGCTCGTAGAGGATCGTATCCAGCTGAAGGAGTCAGAATTTCGAGTTCAGGAACAACAACTCCGTTCGGGTCTTTCAGGCCCTCGCCCGCATCGACCTTTCGTCCATCTGCATTCCAAGCCGGTTCCTTGGTCCATGTAAACCCGGCGCCCTTGAGTTTGACAACAACATCGTTGATTCGATCTTCACGTGTCATGCCTTTACCGAACTGTGGAACTTCTGGGTTCCACCAGAAACCGTTCCCCTCTGGAACCACGGTGTAGATCGGTACTGCAGCATTTTGGAGAATTCGTTCAGCCAAAAACTCTTTGTCGATTAGAGTGGCGACTGCTTGTCGGAACTCCGTACTGTCCATTGGTGCTCGGCGAAGATTGAATCCAAGGTATCGGAAGCCGTTTGCCGGGTTCTGGATAGTTGCAATGCCGGGCTGACCCTGCACCTGCGATTTCAGACCAGATGAAAGTCCAAGCGGGCTCAGGAAGTAATCGATTTCTCCTCCTCGCAGCGCAAGCACCGCGGCGTCCTGTGACGCGAATACCGAGAAGTTGACCGTATCGGACTGAACGCCTCTAGTGACCTGTAGATCTACATCACCACCGGCCGAACCATATGCCACGAATGTTCCAGACTTATCCGTCGCTTCGTAAGCTCCATTAGCGTATTGCTTCACGACCGAATCTTGCCAGAAGTAATCGTCGTTCCTATCCATCGATACGAACGCGCCTTCTTCCCACTTAATGAAGTCCATCTCACCGGCGATAGGTTCATTCTCAGGTTGGATAGCGAACAAAGCTGATCGCTGATCTTCGAGTGAACCTCCAGCAGCCTTGATTTCGTTCACCAACGGCTCCCAGAACTTTTTGGAGACGATCGCTTGCTGGGCAAGCCCGAACTGCCACCGAGAAAGACCAGGTGCCGATTTGAAGTAAATCTTGAGTGTGCTCCCATCTACGGCTTCGGCATGATCGACAACATCTTTGTCGATATTTGAACTCCAGTTGCCTGGAATTTCCATTGTGAGTGCTGTATCAACGGTGAACACGAAATCGTCGGCTGTGATCGGTGACCCATCAGACCATTTGGCTTTTTTTAACCCAACAGTCGTAACCCAGAAATCACCTTCTTGTGCTGGATCCGTCGGGAACTCTGCCGCCAAAACCGGAACATAGTCGAATCGCTTATCTGATAATCCCATCAGTGTTGGGTATTGGTTCGCAAACGCATAAAAGTTGTATGCAGTCGATGCCGGACCAATGATGTCCCAAATGTTGTACGTTGTGACATCTTCGGGGAATCCAATTGTCCAAGTCACCGGCCCTTTAGGGCTTGCTGGCGCAGGAGTAGGCGTGACAAGTTTTTCGACTTCATTCGTAACGATGACAGTCTGAATTACGTCGACTTGCTTTTCGACCTCGTTCGTAACGATAACCGTCTGAATTACGTCGACTTGTTTCTCGACTTCATTCGTAACGACGACCGTCTGAATAATTGTCTCTGGGTCAGCAGAACAGGCTGACGCAAATGCGACTATCGACAGCATCCCAAGAAAGATATGGGCGAATTGTGTCTTCCCCCGTTTCATAGACATAACTAAAGTCTCCTTGTGCCTAATGAGATTCAGTACGACCGCACGCTACTGCCTATCAATAAACGTCTATTTCCGAACTTTTGCGGCAATTTTCGTGCCACGTATTTTTATTTATTAACACTCCAACCCGCAATAATTTTCAGCGTTCAATGCGTAGCAACTCTACCGATACACCAAGCGCTGTTTCATGAGCATCGAATCTTTCGCCATGAGCGTTTTATGTGTTTACTCTTCCGCCTGATATCAGGTCAGAAAAGCGTTATCCGAGTACGAATCAGGAAATTCCGCATCTGAAATTTCAGAGGGATAGGAGTGCGGGAGACAGTATTTTTCTCGAGCTGCCAGCTTGGCTTGTTTTTTTAGTATTTAATAACGGCATCATTAGTTACTTAGGAGAGAAAATTCTGGCATAAACATTGTTCAGGCGAACAATTACCCGATTGTTTGAAATTGGAATTCAAGCTGTTATGTCTCTTCATGATCATTAACATAGATCTGCTCGTTATCCTCAGAAATGCCAAATAAAAACGTACTTGCTCAATACGTCCCTCGGCTCGTAAGCGATGCAGTGACACTACGGGGTGCTTCATCGCCAGGAATCGAACAGGTAAACGGAACGATGGTGTTCGCAGATCTCTCCGGCTTCACCGCTCTGTCAGAACGATTAGCAGTGATGGGCAGAGAAGGGGCGGAACAGGTCACCGAGACGATCAATTTCTTCTTCTCGTCCATCCTCGAAGTCACAGATAGGTACGGTGGAGACAATCTCAAGTTCGGCGGCGACGCTCTACTGCTGTTGTTTACCGGCGACAACCATGCCGACCGAGCTGTAAGAGCGGTGTTAACTGCCCGCTCACTCGTGAAGAAAATCGGCAAAATCGTTGTCGACGGACGATCCACCCGGCTCGGGATGAGCTTCGGAATTCATTCGGGTGATTTTTGGTCGGCTGTCGCTGGCAAACCAGGTGATCGAATGTTGCATTACATGCTCGGCAGCGAAGTGAGGAAAGTCGCTCAGGCTGAGTCGGAGGCGTCCTCAGGACAAGTTGTGATCTCATCACAGACACTAGATCTACTTTCGGGTAGATATGCCGTGCATGGTGGCGGTGAATTTCACAGAGTGGTCCGCAGTTACGGAGGATCATTCAAGGTCGAGCAAACCAAGACAATCTTTGCTTCATCTTCATCACCACACATCGCCGACTACATACCAATACCTGTCCGCGAAGCTATGGACCAAGCAGGTGGTAACGGGTCTCTGCCAAGTGAGCATCGAAAAGCTTGGGTTATTTTTATGGGGGTTGAGGGGTTCGAAGACCTACTAGAGAGAAGTGGTCCAGACCAAGCACTTGATCAGTTGACCGGATTTTCAGCGGAAATTATCGACAGTGCGCAGGCACATGGCGGTCTCGTATTGGGGACCGATATTGACGAGTATGGCTTTAAGACGATCCTTCTGTTAGGAGTGCCTAGAGCAAAAGAGGAAGACGCAGCTAACGCCGGACGGTTAGCTATAGCACTTCGTGAAAATCTAAAATCGGTTGCACCGGATTTACACCCTCGAATCGGACTGAATTCCGGATTCGTTTTTTCAGGCGACGTTGGCTCACCCAATCGTCGCGATTACACAGTAATGGGCGACGCGGTAAATCTTTCCGCTCGGTTGATGAACGTGGCCAAACCGGGAGAAATAATCGTTTCTGATAATTTCATCTCGGACGTCGGTTCAACATTTATCGGATCTCCGAGAGATCCTGTCCGGCTAAAAGGGAAAGCCCACCCTCAAGTAATCTCGCTTCTACTGGAAGAACGCCCCGAATCAGATAGTGGCTTGAATTCTTCAAAATTACTTGGGCGTGATGCTGAGCTCGCCCAACTCAATAATCTCGCACAGCAGGTTGAACGTGGTAGTTCTCAAACGGCTTTAATTCATGGGCCGATCGGAATAGGCAAGTCACGGATTACGAAGGAACTCTCGACCGGATTATTTGAATCAGATTGGTCGATTATCACTGGCAATTGTCGTTCTCACACAACCCGCACCCCCTACTCATCATGGCGTTCGATTCTTGAACAGTTATGTGGAATCGATGATGGAGATTCGATTGAGCAACGAACATCCAAAGTTGAACAAACAGTACAACGGCTGGCACCAACTTCACAAGATTTCTCGAGTCTGCTCAACGGGTTACTCGGTGTGAAATTACCCGAAAACGACATCATATTTTCGCTAGACGCTGAGTCTCAATTAAGAAGATTGAAAGATCTTGTTGTCGGATTACTTGAGGGCTACTGCAAAACAGCGCCCTTATTACTGATAATCGAAGATATTCACTGGGCCGACGTTTCGTCACACGACCTTGTATCGCACGTCATCCAGTCCGTCGGCCCAAAATCTAAACTGTTTCTTTTGGCATCATCCAGAGAGAGTGATTCGCTGGCAGCAGAGTCCATAAGTCGTGTTGGACTATATGAGCTTGACTCCGCAAAAGCTGGAGAATTACTGAGCGAAATCCTCGGTGGCGACTCTCAGGATCTTGACGGCGTTGGTCGATTAATAGAACGAACCGGCGGTAACCCACTTTTCATTGAAGAAGTTGCAGCGGCTCTTACGAGCTCATCAGCACTTCCGGGGTCGGTTGTGTCAGGATTTACCGTGCCTGACCGCCTCCAAACCTTAGTCATGAGTCGTATCGACGCGCTTCCAGCGCAAGAACGAGATGTGCTACGAATGGCGTCGGTTGTTGCGGAAAGTTTCGATGCCTCATCATTGGCTCGAATGGACACTGAATCGGGCGACCCCGAAATCGTGATTGCCCGTCTTGCCTCGCTTGCCAGACTGGGTTTTGTTGATCCGACGGGCACTAGCACATTCACGTTCCGTCATGCGGTTGTTCAGGAAGCTTGTTACGACAGTCTGGCATACGCTACTCGCAGGCGGTTGCATCGCGAAATGGTGACATTACTTGAGGAAAGTGATGACGACCATATCATTGAGAAATACGAAACCCTTCTTCACCACTCCGAGAACGGACGCGACAAGGAACGCACACTAAAGTACGGCGTGCTTTCGGCGCAGCGAGCACGATCAATGTATGCCTTCGACGTGGCGATCAATCACTATGAAACATCGTTAACTTCGTTGGAATCTTCCAATGTGAATGCTGGTGTTATCAAAACCTGCCTCTTCGAACTGATCGGCGACTGCCATGCTGAAAGAGGCCGATACCCAACAGCCGCTATCGCCTACCAAACGGCACTCCGCCAGTGGCGAAAGAGCGCAGGCAATCGTGGATATCTACCTGAATACCTCTCGCTCACCGATAGGCCTGCCCTGCTTGAATCTGCACTGACAACCAAAGTTGGTGCAAGCCTAGAACGCTCTTCTGAATACAACCGTTCAATACGATGGCTCGACAACGCCATCGAAAATATTCCAAATCGATCCGGTTCACTAAAAGGCCGAGTATTCACGGTTCTGTCAGAACTCAGTGCTCCGGTCGAAACTAGATCGACCTAAATAGACCTTCGAACCCTGTATTTAAGCTGACAATTCGGTCATTAGAGTCGACCATTTGTTGGTAAAGATTTGCCTTCGAACTTCCGCTGGAACATGCTTACTACCCGCGGACTGGATTCTTAGATAGTTACGCAGCTCGTCGAAAGCGTTACAAAACCGACTAGCTGACTCGAACTGTTTGAACCCAAGCATTGGATAGTAACGTTGCTTGATTCCGCGATGACTCTGTTCCATTCGATTGTTCAAATACTGAGGTTCTGTCATAACTCAGTGTCGGGGTGGAATAACATCATTCCTCATTCGCTGAGGAGATCTGTTTATGTCCTGCCCACTGCCTATCCGCGTCCGTTTCGAAGAGAAAACGTCGAACCTCGCTTGGGTATCGAACTTTCTATTGTGGGGACTGCGATAAGCGTTTCAATGAACGATCGGGCACACAGTTCAACGATCTACAGTTTCCGAACGACATTGTGCTGATGGCTGTTTTCTGGCGGTTGAGATACAAGCTCGGATTTCGTGATGTCGCTGAACTTCTCTTGCAGCGAGGGTTTGAAGTCAGCTACGAAACTATCCGGACCTGGGAGTTTCGA
>JABMNN010000092.1 GCA_013204545.1 Chloroflexota bacterium
CTGCAAGAACATTGCCCGCAAACCATCTCGGACGCCTGGATGGTCGTCAACAATCAAAACACGTATGTCGCTGCCAGTTACTTTCGTCACAGATATCCTCTAAGAAGTCAGGTTGATTTTTACAGTAACAGTGGTTCCACGATTATTCGAAACACACCCGATCCATGCTCCTATAAGTGCCGATCGCTCTCGCATACCGACCAAACCCATTCCTCGTTGTTGTGATGGTTCATTGATTAGCCGTTCATAATCGAATCCCCTTCCATAGTCTCTTATCGTCAATTGCAAAAAAATGTCAGACTTGTTTACCGGGACGATTCCCGAAGCATTCGGCTTGGGAGGCGCACCTTCTTCGACAGTAGCCAAATTTACAATTATGGTGCCGGAATGAGTATGTTTTACTGAGTTATTCACAGCTTCCTGAGCGATTCTGTAGAGTACAATTTCGGAGTTTGTTCCGATCTCTAAGCTATCTTCCAGACTCGTGGTAAACCTGACATCCCTGCCGGTTCGCCTCGCAACTTCACGGCTTGATTCGCGGAGTCCCGGGATAAATCCAAGATCATCGAGTGCCGAGGGACGGAGTCCAGCCATAATACGCTGTACGTCTTGCAGGGCAGATTTAACGTAACCCCGCGCAGTGACGATCATCTTTTCACTTTCATCTTCACTAATTTTTTCTTTTAATTCAATGTGGCTCTCAAGAAACATCGAAGCACCGGCAAGGTACTGGGCTGGCCCATCGTGAAGGTCGAAAGAAATAGAGCCACGTTCTTCTTCCTGTGATTGTAATAACCGACGCACAAGTTCAGTTTTTTCGTCGAGTAATTTATTACGTTCACGTTCCGTTTTAAGACTAAGAGTTACATCGTTCCCCACACCAATCGCACCAGTGATGTTCCCTTCACTATCCCGGCGGCTGGACGAGTTCATAACAATCAGCAAAATTCGTCCATCTTTAGTTTTGACAGGAACTTCGAAGACATCTTTTCCTTCACCGCCCAACGCTGTACCCATCATTTCTAGGACCATCTGTTTATGGCGTTCAGAGATCATCGTTTCGATGAAATGCTTACCAATAACATCATCAACGTCAAACCCCGTTATATCGGATATCTTACGGTTCCATACATTAATATTCTCGTTGATGTCTACACCGAAAATCGGGGCGTTTGCAGTCTCAATCAATCGTCCCCAATCGTCTGTTATTGCCGCAAGTTCCGCATTAGCTTTAGAGTACTCTGCCGTGTGCCTTGCTTGATCTTCGGCCATTATTCGATCAATTTTTTCCGTTTCGGCCTTACTTTCCAAAAGCAGAGCTAACGTATTTTTACGCCGCTCAATAGAAAAGACCGACAAAGTGATGGCTAAGGTGGGGATGATGCCGACTACAGGAAATGCCCATAACCAGATACTTCGTTCAAACGCTCCATCCTTCTTGTCAATAGCGAGTTTCCAAACTCGATTTGGTAACACGATATCGCTAACACTTTCATGTGAGACGGATTCGCCAGAATCTAGCTCTTGAAATGTTCCATCTTTGATCGCTCCAATAAATATCGGAATTAGCGGATCGTGGCTCTCGTCAATCAGAGCAATTTCGATACCGGTCGATTGATTGTTGATCACAGCATTTTGGACCAGCGCATCGATATCGAAAACACCGGAAATAAATCCGCGTAGTACACCCGTATTTTGAACATATACCGGGCTAAATATCAGAAATCCTAAACTGCTACCTTGACGCTGAACGAGTTCTATGGGTGAAGTTGCCACACTTGCCTGCGTTGCTGTGGACATCGACAGGGCATCAAGTCGGTGTTGATTCGAGCCTAGATCAAAACCTACTGCCGGTTCATTCCCTTCTAACGGCTCTATATAAAAGACCGGATAGTACTGTGCTCGTTGTTCAGACCTAATCAACTGTCCGTCATCGTTACGTTCGGTGATCTGGAAATTTTCGAGACCTTCAGCTTTGGCGCTATTTTCAAACTGGTAACGCGACTCATCAGGAACTATGGGAATCCAGGAGATTGCTCGCATCGCCTCGCTCCACGGGTAATATTTGACCGATTTAGCGAATGATGAGAATTGACTTAAAGAAATTGAAGGCATGATCCCGACTGTGGCTGCCGATTGTTGGATCGATGCGACATGGAGGTTTATTGTTGTTTGAATATCGTCGCTGATCAACGAGGCTGCCTTCTCGAATTCGTTATCCCGTCGTTCTTCGTCGAGTTTAAATACCAAGAATGTCGAGATAAACGTAGCCAATAATCCAATTGTTAGGACCGCTGATGTAGCTGATGTAATTGAAATACGTTTCATTATCGGTATTATTTCACATAAATAGAATAGATGATTCTGCCAGAACTCAGCGCTCACCATGAAACCCAGCCGACCTGAATACATGATCAATCCCTGTATTTAAGCTGACAATTCGGCCATTAGAGTCGACCACTTGCTGGTGAAGATCTTCCGTCGAACTTCCGCTGGAACATGTTCGCTACCCGCGGACTGGATTCTTAAATAGTTTCGTAGTTCGTCGAATGCCGTGCAAAACCGGCTAGCGGACTCGAACTTGGCGAAGCCGAGCATCGGGTGTAAGCGGCGGAGAGAAACTGTACCCCTGAGACGGCTGATGTAAGCCGTCCGTGGCGGTCCAAAAGTGTGCCAGTAACCTTCCTTCTGAGACGACCGATTGAATTCACCCTGTGACGGGCACAACGCTGCGTTCGATTTCTTCGGCGGAGTGCCGCATAGCGTCCTCTACGACAACACGAAGCTTGCCGTCGCCCGCATCCTTGGTGGCGGACGGCGCCAGCGCACCCGCGTCTTCTCCGAGCTCGAGTCCCACTACCTGTTCGCCGACCGGTTCGGGCGACCCGGAAAGGGTAACGACAAGGGCAAGGTCGAGAACCTGGTCGGGTACGTCAGGCGCAACTTCTTCGTGCCGGTACCGCGCTATGCGAGTTGGGAGGCACTGAACACTCACCTGGAGGAGTTCTGCCGCAGGCGGATGGCAGATCGTCTGCGTGGGCATGACGAGTCGATCGGTGAGCGGTTCACACGAGACCGGCAGGCCCTGATGCCACTTCCTCCCACACCCTATGACGCATGCGATAAGCGCGCCACCCGGGTGAGTTCACTCTCGCTGGTACGCTACCGTAACAACGACTATTCGGTGCCGGTCGCATACGGTCACCGCGAGGTGTTGGTTCGAGGCTACGTACACGACGTTGTCATCAGCTGCGGGACAGAGGTTGTCGCCAGGCATGAGCGTTCATACGAGCGCACCGACCTTCTGTTCGATCCGCTGCATTACCTGCGGCTGATCAAACAGAAGGTCGGTGCGCTCGATCAGGCGGCGCCCCTTGCAAACTGGTCCCTTCCCGAGGAGTTTACGGTGCTGCGCCGGCTGCTTGAGGCACGCATGGGCAAGTCCGGCAGACGCGAGTACGTCCAGGTCTTGAGGCTGCTGGAAACATTCAAGACCGATGACGTGCACGCCGGGGTGAAGGACGCGCTCAGGCTTGGGGCGATCGGCTTCGATGCAGTTAAGCACCTGGTCCTGTGCCGGATCGAACGCCGGCCTCCGCGACTCGACCTGGATGTCTATCCCTACCTACCGCGGGCCCGGGTCGATACGACATCGGCGGTTGAGTACATGGGCCTGATAACCGGAGCCAGGATGTGAGCGACGCCCCACAGGTGCTGCTCGAGCACCACCTCAAGATGCTCAAGTTGCCGACCTTCCTGAGGGAGCACGACCGGGTTAGAAGACAGTGCGCAAGAGGGGTCGACCATCCCGGCTTCCTCCTGCGGCTTGCAGAGTTGGAACTGATAGATCGTGAACGCCGGACCATTGAGAGGCGGATCCGGGCGGCCAAGTTCCCAGCGGTCAAGAGCCTCGACTCCTTCGACTTCACCGCGATCCCTTCCCTCAACAAGACCCTGGTCCAGGAACTTGTCCGCTGCGAGTACATCGAGCGCCATGAAAATGTGATT
Source organism: Chloroflexota bacterium (assembly GCA_013204545.1). GTDB lineage: Bacteria > Chloroflexota > Dehalococcoidia > Lucifugimonadales > Lucifugimonadaceae > Lucifugimonas. Next base: position 4,009 of record JABMNN010000092.1, read on the forward strand.
GCACTTGGCAACAGCGGTACTGGTAAGACGCACATCGCACTCGGACTTGGCCTCGCTGCCTGCCAAAGGAGCCTGACGGTCCGCTTCACCACCGCCTCGGCACTGGTCCATGAACTGCTCGAGGCCCGGGACGAACGAAATCTGCAGCGCCTGCAGAAACAGCTTGCAGCATGCAAGCTCCTGATCGTCGACGAGCTGGGCTTCGTCCCGCTTTCGAAAACCGGAGCCGAGTTGCTCTTCGAGGTGTTCAGCCAGCGCTACGATCGCGGGTCGATCATCGTCACCAGCAACCTGCCGTTCGATGAGTGGACCGAGGTCCTCGGCACCGAGCGCCTCACCGGGGCCATGCTCGATCGTCTCACCCACCACGTCCACATCCTGGAGATGAACGGCGAGAGCTACCGGCTCAAGCAGAGCAAGCAGCACCACAAGCTCTCAACTACTGGCTCCGACGAGCAGTCGTAGCAACTCCGAACCACGGGTCGCACTCACACTCTTCACATCGCCGCAAGGTGGCCCACTTTTGCTCCGGCGCAGCGGTACATTTTTACTCCGCCCTTGACAATCGGGTAATAGCGTTGCTTGATTCCTCGATGATTCTGTTCCATTCGATTGTTCAAATACTGATTGTGTCGATGTAAGACTTTGCGACCGACGATCCAACGAATTGCCTTCGTGTATGCCGGGTGCTTGTCAGTTGTCATA
>JABMNN010000093.1 GCA_013204545.1 Chloroflexota bacterium
TCAGGGTGACGGTCAGCACGATGCGGTCCGGCAGCGGCTCTGGCTCGCCGAAGGTGTCGATCCACCACCAGGCACCGCCGCCGACGGCCAGGAGCATGACCAGCGACACGGCTCCGACGATGGCAAGAAGACCGACCAGGAAGCGTCGTATCATGCGGAGCCCGTTGCGCTTGTGATCAGGTGCGGAGTCTACCGACGGCGGCCCGACTTGTCGAACCCGGGCGGACGGGGACGGCTCTACTGCTGGCCGCTGCCGAGTGGCCCGCACTGCGCCTCGTGGCGCATCAGGTGGTCGAGCAGGACACAGGCCATCATGGCCTCCCCGACCGGCACCGCCCGAATGCCGACGCAGGGGTCATGGCGACCCTTGGTGACGACCTCGACCTCGGCTCCGAACCGGTCGATCGAACGCCGCGGTGTCAGGATCGAGCTGGTCGGTTTGACCGCGAACCGCACCACCAGATCCTGGCCGGTGGAGATGCCGCCGAGGATGCCGCCGGCGTGGTTCGAGAGGAAGGTCGGGCGGTCGCCGTCCATGCGCATCTCATCGGCGGCCTCGTGGCCGGGAATCCCGGCGGCTGAAAAGCCGTCGCCGATCTCCACCCCTTTGACCGCGTTGATGCTCATCATCGCGTGAGCCAGCCGTGCATCGAGTTTTCGATCCCAATGCACATGACTACCGAACCCTACTGGCGCACCGAAAGCAACGACTTCAAAAACCCCACCGATAGTGGTGCGTTCTTTTTTTGATTTATCGATCGCAGCCTTGAATCTGGAGTCTGCGTCAGCGTCAGACGCACGAACCTCGGAACCCTCTACAGCATTCCAATCTACGTCTACCGTCGCGACCGAACGACCATCCTGATCACCAGTCGCCACTGCTCGTGAGTGGATTGAAATCCCGATTTCTTCAAGTAATCGCCTTGCTATCGAGCCGGCAGCGACTCGAGCGGCTGTTTCACGGGCAGAGGCTCGCTCCAACACGTTGCGAAGATCGTGCTGAACGTATTTCAGCGCTCCAGCGAAATCTGCATGCCCAGGAACGATCTTCGTGTACACCTTTTTATCGACGTCATCTCCAACTTCGGAAACAGACATAGCTTCTGTCCAGTTGACAAAATCACGGTTTTCGATCCACATAGCGATTGGCGAACCGAGAGTGATGCCATGCCGTACTCCTGACCGAATGTCGGCGTGATCCTTCTCGATCTTCATCCGACCACCGGAACCATAGCCCTTTTGCCGACGAGACATCTGTTTTTCGATGTACTCCTCGGTCAATTCCAGACCAGCAGGGATTCCCTCAACAATTACAGTGAGGCCAGGACCATGTGATTCTCCGGCTGTGAGGTATCGAAATGTCGTCATTCGTATAGATTCTCGTTATTTACTAGCGAACAATTGGATTCGCAATTATCCGATCAGATCACGGCGGTACTCATTCACAGAGACCAGCAGTGGCTTTGCAGCCACGATTATATGCAGTTGTAATAAATTACTAGCGTCTAGCCAGATTTCAGAGCATGTTCTATCGCTTTAAACATCGTGCCGACTGGCGCTGTCTGCCCTGTTGCCATCTCGAAACCTTCGATCCCTTGGAACACAAGCATTGTCATGCCACCGGCTGCTTCCCCGCCGGCTTCTTCTACCTCTCGTAAGAACTTTGTCATCGGCGGAGCGTAGACAGCGTCGTAGCCGACAGCCTCGGCAGAAATCATGTCGGCCGTCACCGGGGTAGCCAACTCAGCCGGTCCACCAGCCATTCCTAATGACGTGGTGTTCACCAGCAACGTCGCGTACGGAACGTAGTCCGAAAGCTCATCGCGACTTATGCCGATGGCATTCGGTTTGAATCGACCTTCGGAAAAATCTGATGCCAGCGTTCGCGCGTTCTCAATGGTTCTATTGGCGATAGTGAGGCGATTGACCCCGGCGGTTTTAAGTGCATAGACGATGGCACGTGCCGCACCACCAGCTCCAAACACGACTGCATCAGCTCCATTAGGGTCAAACCCGACTTTTTCCTTTAGCGCCCGTAGGAACCCTGTGCTGTCAGTGTTGTGGCCAATGAGCTGGCCGTCTCGATTGAATATCCAGTTGACGGCTCCAACAGCTTCCGCGGCTTCTGTAAGTTCGTCGACCATCGGTATCACTGCCTGCTTGTACGGCAATGTCACGCAGGCAGCAAGAAAACCGCTTGTCCTGAATGTGGCAATTTTCTCTTCGAGTTCATCTGGCATGACGTCCCATGCCTCAAATGTTTCTTTGATGCCAAGTTCGTCCAGTCCAGCCTGTTGAAATATAGGGGATTTCGTGTGACCAATAGGATGGCCCATCACGCCGATGTTGCTGCTCATAGTTCTCTGATTCCTAAGACGGACTGATTTATTTCGACTGCATGTATGAGTCGAGAATGATTGCGGCAGAGGCTGAGTCTATCTTGCCTCTCGCAACTCCACGTGCTTTGGAGGGCGATTTTCCTGCCTCTCTCAACAACGAATGGGCCTCTACGGTCGTCATTCGTTCATCCCAAACTATCACCGGAAGATCGGTTGTTTTGCGTAGTCTCGCGCAGAACACGTTAACTTTACGGGCAGCCGGACCCTGTGAACCATCCAACGAAAGCGGTAGTCCTACGACTATCCCTCGAGCTTCTTGATCAGTTGCAATTCGAGCGATATTCGTAGCATCCTCAGATCCAACAGCTTTTACCGCGTCGATAGGAGTTGCAATCGTGCCTGTTGGATCACTAATGGCGAGACCTATTCGTGCCTCGCCATAATCGACTCCCAGTAGTCTTCCAGTATCAGTGATAGCTAATTTCCTGATTTGCCATTAAGTGATTCGCGAATAATCTTTTCCGCAGAGGCAAGCGCGTCCGCAAGTTGGTGGGCATTATTACCGCCTGCCTGCGCAACAGACGGACTTCCACCGCCACCACCGCCCATTCTGCTCGCGATTGCCTTAGCGATGTTGCCAGAGTGAATCCCGGCTTTGATCGTGTCGTCAGTTGCCATCACTACAACCATCGGGCGGTCGTCAATAACGCTCCCTAGAACGACCACACCATTGCCGATTTGTTTTTTCAGATGATCGCCCGTCTTTCGAAGGGCACCAGCGTTTGAAGCTGGGACTTCGCTCACCTCAACGTGAATAAAGGTCCCGGCTGCCTCGATATCGAAACTGTTTACCGAGATGTTGGAACTTCCACCACCTACGCTGGCTCGTAGAAGTTGTTCTTCCAATTGTGCCACTTGCTTTCGCATCTGACTTAGGTCGTTGGCGAGAGCATCTACGCGATTGCTAGCTTCCAATGCCGAAACTCGGAATTTGGAAGCAATTTTGTTGAGTGCGTCAAACCGTTCAAAAATTGCTTGCTCAGAGGCGATCCCAGTGATCGCTTCTAGTCGACGTACTCCAGAACCAATACCTGCCTCAGAAGTTATGACAAACGTGCCAATACCACCGGTGTGATCCATGTGAGTACCGCCACAGAGCTCGTAGCTCCACGGAGCGTCGATCTTGATGGTACGAACTTCGTTGTCATACGTATCTCCGAAGAACGCGAGTGCACCCTCCTCGACGGCTTCTCCATACGTTGTAAAGTGCACTTCAACGTCTCTGTTCAGGCGAATTTTTTCGTTAACCCTGTCCTGAACGGCCTTGATCTGATCACGCGTCAGTGCTTGCATATTCGTGAAGTCGAATCGAAGCCGGTCGGGATCTACTACAGAACCGGCCTGACGAATGTGAGTGCCGACGATCTCTCGCAGCGCTGCGTGTACCAGATGAGTTGCAGTGTGATTGCGGCGAATACGTTCTCGTCGCTCTCCGTCGACCACGGCAGTAACGCCGGTGCCTTTACTCAGTGAGCCTGCCGATATCGTCCCATAGTGAACGTTCATGTGACCATAAGGTGCCCTAGTATCGGTAATAATCACTTCTACACCACCACCTGAAACAACTCCTGTGTCACCCACTTGACCCCCGCGAGCCGCATAGAACGGTGTCTCGCCGAGGATCAACTCGACTTCATCACCTTCATTGGCACTGTCGACTAATTCACCGTCTTTGACGATAGCAACGACAGTTGTTGTTGAAACCAATGTTTCGTATCCAGTGAACGCCGTGACTTCGACACCAAGAGATTCATATACGCGGGTCGATTCAGCGTTTCCACCGAACCCACCGGCTGCTCGACCTCGCTCGCGTTGCGCTTCCATCTCTAAGTCAAAACCGCCACGGTCTACACTTAACTCGGATTCACCCGCTACCTCTTCTGTGACTTCGACTGGGTAGCCGTAGGTATCGTACAGAACGAATGCTTCCGTTCCGGAAATACTGTGTCCCCAACCTGTAATAGCCCCAACATCACCGGACTCAACAAGTTTCTCTAACTCTGAAATAGCTAGGCGAATACCAACTGAATGACCATCGTCTCCTGCAGGTGAATTCAACTTGTTGCCACCTTTGATCAGCTCGGCGGCATCAGGATTGTCGCTCCGGTAATCAATCATTCCTGAAAGCACGAGCACACCAAATTCAAGAGTTCGAGAGAAGCTATTTTCTTCCTGCTCAAGAACGTCTTTGATGAATCCGTAGTTACTGATCAACTCAGGATATGCGGGACCCATATGATCAGAGACTGTTTTTGCGATCGCCGAAAGCATCGGGGTATCCATGCCAAGCTCTCGACCAAACAGCATTCCCCGTCGAATAAGTCGTCGAAGAACGTATCCCCTTCCTGAGTTGCCAGGAATTACACCATCACCAATTAGGAACGAAGCCGACCGTGAATGCTCGGCGATGACTCGAATTGCGCGGTCGGTTTGCTTATCCTCCCCCCACTCTTTCCCTGAAAGTTGCTCAACATGAGCAATCATCGGTCGGAAAACATCGGTCTCATAAACGTTCGGTACACCCTGAAGAACGGCTAACATCCGCTCGAAACCCATTCCTGTGTCGATGTTCTTGGCGGGCAAAACGATGTCGATGCCATCAAGGTCGCGGTAGAACTGAGTAAACACGAGGTTGTATAACTCTACGAAATCGTCATGGTAATTTGGCCCCCATTGACCCTTTCGAATTGGGTCGTTGATCTCGGGGACATCATCCATCGATCCACGATAATAATTGATCTCGGAGCTGGGACCACAGACGCCCTCATCACCTGCAGGACCCCACCAGTTGTCTTCATCCCCAAATCGATAGATTCGATCAGCAGGAATTCCTAATTCTTTCCAGATGTTTTCGGCTTCGTCATCGGTTGTGTAAACGGTGTAGTACAGCCGCTCAGGATCAAGCCCGAATCTATTTGTCAGTAGATCGAGCGCCCAAGCGCAAGCTTCCTTTTTGAAATAGTTGCCGAAGCTGAAATTGCCCAACATTTCAAACATCGTGAGGTGCGTGTCATCTCCAACTTCTTCAATGTCAGTCGTACGGAAGCATTTTTGAGACGTTGTAATCCTAGGATGCGGTGGCTCTTTTTCGCCAGAGAAATAAACCTTGAACTGAGCCATACCTGAATTAGTTAGAAGTAGTGTTGGGTCTAAGGCAGGAATCAGCGATGCCGAAGGCATTCGAATGTGATCTTTTCTTTCGAAATACGAAAGGAATGCCTCTCGCAGTTCATCCGCTGTTTTTGGAGGATTGGAGGTCATTTTTCTCCGAACTGCACACAAATTGGTGATTTTAACTAAATCCAATAACTGATTTTAGTTAGGGAGTAATTTGCATGTCAAAGATCATTCGCGTCATCCGAACTTTGACTATGACCAGTTCGAGTGGTTTATTTTTCCCCAGAAAGTACGGAATTACTGTAATTACTCCCCATTGCTGGCGGGGATGAATTTTGGTTCCAACGCTGTAGCCGCCGATTGCCACGGAAATCACGTCTCAGTCGGCGGGGCTGAGGATATTTGCAAATGCTATGCGGTCTTTTGTCCTTGACCCGAAATTCGAGCGTGCACAGAAATATCTGATGATTGTAAGCATCGTGTCATCATTCAAACCAACAATTCCAATTTGCTGTATAAATGGCGAACTCTCAAGCATCCATGAATTACGCTGAGTGATCTAGTCAGTGTCCGACGCATCAGCAAGTAGTGTGAGCGACTTGGTGTCGTTACTGGCATCGGTGATCCGCGATGCTGTCGCCATTGCTATCTCTGATAGTAGTTCTTCTCGCCGCTCCGGGGTCATCAATTCGTTATCTCGACTGCCGACTGAAGTGGCTGCATTCGGTTTCGGAGACGGTTGTGTACGCGGAGTGGGTGATTCGCTTTTTTGCGTTGTCTGTCCGGTCCTGGGTACAGTGACTTTGTGTACCGGTTCTGTGGCAACTTCAGCTCTGAACGGTGGTTGTGCTTCACCCCAGTAAACAGTCTGGTGTGGAAACGGAATCTCAATCCCTTCGACATCAAAACGAATCTTGATGCGTTTTCGCATCTCACCCATGATTTCCCACTGCTTCATTGGCTTGCAGTCGCCCAACACCTTGAAAGTAATTGCAGAATCGTCAAAAGAGTTTAACCGGAGAACTTGCGGTGGCGTGATTAGCATGAGGCCATAATACGGATCTGCTGCGATATCGTCGCCGATTTCGTTCAGCACCATGATCACTCGATCAACGTCTTCCTTGTACGCAACTCCGATATCTAGATTCACACGTGACCAGTACTTCGTCTTGTTGGAAGCCACGGTTATTTCACCGTTGGGAATCACGTGAACCTGACCATCGATATCTCGAAGCACTGTTCGCCTTAGGTTGATTGACTCGACGAGTCCTGACATCCCGGCGACTGTGACAACATCGCCGGTCCGATACTGGTTTTCGGCAAGGATGAATACACCGGCTATTAGGTCCCGCACAAGATATTGAGCTCCGAACCCAACAGCGATACCAGCGATGCCGAATCCGCCGAGAACGGGCCCGATCGGAACGGAAAGTTCTGTTAGCACCATGAACATTGCCGAGACGTAGATAAGCGCTACAGTCACTCCAACAAAAACGCTAGAGAGCGTCTGCGATCGCTTTAATACCTCGTCATGATCAGCGGTTGAAGCCTGACCAAGCATGATTGATGACATCGCACGGGGTATTACGCGCCGCGTAACTCTGGTTGCAACCCAACTCATGAACAGGATTAGAACAATACGTAGTCCATCGGTTGCCAGCCAGTTACCCGCGGATGAACCTACATCTTTGAGATAGTCGACTGCCGGGTCGATGTTACTTCCGAGGACATGGAGGATTCCAAGTATCGCTGCAATAGCAATTACAGCCGTGACCAGAATATTAGATATCCACGAATCTGCGGCCTGTACAGCCATGCCTACATCTGCAGTCGCTTCGTGTTGGTCCAACCCACGTATCGCTTGGCGTATGCCGCGCTGTAATAAATTACGAACAAGCCACCATACCAATACGGCACCAATTGCAATGAGAAATGCCCACAAACCGCCGTCTGCCAGCCACGCCATGAAGCTGCCTTCGGAAGGGTGTCCTAAAAAAGTATCGAGGAAAGAATCGCCCATAGTCTTGTTCATCAGTCGTGTTAAGCGTCGAAAAATCACTAGCGACACTGGTGTTTAGTCAGTTGCTACCCCACAGACGATACAGATCGAAGCACACCTCGATCTTGTCAGGTGTTACTTCCCTCTACTTTCCCAGAGAGTGATGTAGGGACCACTCTTCCCTGAAATGAGACCGGTCAGATCATGTTTGGTGAGGTCTCGAATCGCTGATCGTTCTTTCTCAATCAATGTGAATAGCTGTTCATTCAACTGCTCGATTGCATGAGGCGGAAGTTTATTCCCAAACAACTCCTGTGTAGCTTCCTGTAGTTGGACGATCTCAAATCCGAGCAATGATCCAGTAAAAAACAGAACCCCTACCGAGCCCCTAGGATCGTTTGACTCTTCGGCGACGTTTATACCTATCTCGGCGATGATCCTTTTTAGTGAATTTGCTCTGACCACCGCTTCGACTTGTTGAGGAAGCGCCATCAGCTCAAGAAATCCCATGTCGTGTCTGCGCAATAATTTTGAGAAATCGAGCTCGACTTTCGAGTAAAAATCTTCTCCAAGGACATTCGATATCGACAAACTCAGTACTACAGGCCCACCAAGGAGATTTTCTCGGGCGTCGATGGCAATAAACTCGCGTAAGTGAGGAAATATGCACAGCGTTATGTCGGTGTTCCCACGGTCTGAATCAAACATCGCTAAATACTAGTCTTAGCGGAAGCCCAGTACCTGCTTCACTCGCTGGAAAATGCTTGTTTTTTCGCCTCGACGAGCCTGATGCCAACTTTTTTCCGCAGAAGCGACCCTGCCCAGATTCGAACCCCGTCGCTTCATCACGTCTCGAATCTCTCGGTCTTCGCTCTTGTCCAACCAAAACCCAGCATCGCTCGAACAGGATTCGATTTCAAGGTTGTAGCCCCGGTACCGGAATCTAACCATTTTTTCACCACAGTGCGGGCAAAGGTGATCAACTACCCGTTTGCCGTACTGCCTCTGGCCTTTGACAATATCGTCGTTAGCTGCGTTGTCTTCGAGCGATTCGAGTGCTGCGGTCGTAATCCAGATGCCATCACACCGGTTGCACTGAGCCGATTCCTCTCCCGCTGTTTTAGAAACATGGAGGTTAGTCTGATCTACTGGGCATGTAAGTTGTGGCAAAACGATCGGTCCTTCGAAAATATGAAGCGATATTCAATTGTACGAATCGCAGCTTGGGTATGTTTTCTTGACGTCATCTCAATAGTTAGTTCGGATCAGGCGTTGAGTAGGGTTCTGAATCCATCGAATGAATATCTGAAGTCACAGTGTGCCGCCCCTGCATTACCGTCTGCGTTCGAACTAATTTCACTCTAGGATTAAATCCGGCACAAAATTCAAAATCACGTGTACATGAAAAAATATCGCCTAAATCACCGTACCCAAGTGCTCTGTACATCTCAACGTACTTGCACCGAGTCACATCGAACGAATATCGAGTTTGGTTACTTTCTATAATCTCAAACTCAAGCGCACCATGCCTACGCCACGCATCCTTATTCGCAGCGTAGTCTTCTAGTCCATTCGAGCCGATGTCTTTGGCAAACTGTGCACCATGCTCTCTCGCGAGTTTCGTGATAGTTGTTCGGGCGATCTCGTTGGTGCGCTCGACCCCTATTTCTTCTTGGAATGCCCGAAGCATCGGGCCGAGAACCATCACCTCGACATGCCGACGATCTAAAACGTCCATCTGACTCGGATCAAATGCCATATAGGTTTCCTTTACCTATCGGTCGCTTCAATGATTGTCAAATTATTGAAGCGATATACTCATAGCAACCGCTCCACCACCTGCGTGGCAAATGACAGCAAGCCCTTCTCTACCACGAGTGGCTTTAAGACCGTACATCAAGGTGACAAGAATTCTGGCTCCGCTTGCTCCGATCGGATGCCCAAGTGCGATCGCACCACCTCTAATGTTCACGCGATTCCAATCCCAATTGAGCGCTTTGCCGTTTGCGAGCACCTGAGCCGCAAACGCTTCGTTAACCTCGATTTGATCGAATTCCCCTAGTGACTGCCCAGTTTTGTTCAGCAGCTTGGTAACGGCGATATGAGGTGCGTCAAACAACATTCCAGGCTCGTTGGCAGCATGGGCATATCCGGTAATTCTGGCGACAGGCCCGTCGGAAGTATTCGAGGCGGATTGCTCATTCGTGACCACTACAGCGGCGGCACCATCGCTGATAGATGAGGCGTTTCCTGCTGTTACCGTAGTTCCGGGTGGGAAAATTGCCGGCAAAACGGCAAGACCATCTAGTGTGGTGTTCGCACGCGGCCCTTCATCGGTGTCAACGAGGGTTACCTGTCCTCGCCTACCGATCACTCTAACCGGGGTGATTTCGTTACTGAAATAACCTTCGGCTGAAGCGGTCGAGGCGAGTCGGTGGCTGCGCTCGGAAAACAAATCTTGTTCATCACGGGTAACACCGTATTTCTCGCTTATCGCCTCTGCTGATCCACCCATATGCCGGTTCTCAAATGGGCACCATAGTCCATCGTGGATCATAGAGTCGATGAGTTTTGTGTCGCCCAGCCGTTTGCCAGTTCGGCTGTTGACCAAAAGGTGAGGGGCGGCACTCATGTTTTCCATACCACCCGCAATGACGTTAGATGCCTCGCCGAGTTGGATCGACTGAGCTGCCAGCACGATGGCTTGCATTCCAGAGGCACATGCTTTGTTGATAGTCAGCGCTGAAACCGAATTAGGTATACCGGCATTTATCGCCGCTTGTCTGGCAGGAGTTTGCCCGAGTCCAGCCGACAACATATTCCCAATGATGGTGTACTCGACCTCATCGCTCGACAATCCTGATCGATCAATCGCTGCCTTTATAGCCGTTGCGCCCAGATCAGTCGCAGCAGTGCCGGATAGATTGCCCTGGAAATTTCCGATGGGCGTTCGTGCTGCACCGGTAATAAACACTTCGCCCTTGAGCGTATTGACCATTGAAATGCTTCCTGATGTCTTGCCTGTGAAGATGTTGTGCCGAGTATAAATCGGCTGGAGTAGTTGCGGTGATTCAGGCAGTGACTACTCGCACAGTCGGACCATCAGCTGTAAGCGCAATTTCACCGCGCTTCAAGGCGATGGCGTCGGCACCATAAATTTCCCGACGCCAGCCGCTGAGTGTCCGGATATCTGGATCTTCTTCCGTAGCAATCCGGTCGAGTTCTTTCCTGTTGGCAATCAATTGTGCTGCGACGCCATTCTCGTCGCTTCGAAGTTTGAGCAACGCTTGCAAAAGAGCCACAAGTGTCTCATGACCACGCAGGGGCGGATTGCCCTTTTCAGGATCTGGACACTCGTCGTCGGGAAGCTCAAGTCCTACTTTTACGGCGTCGAGGAGGGCCTCCCCGTCCCGCCCGTGAGCGAAACGTTCGTTGATTCCTCTTACCCGTTCAAGCGCAGCCGATGTTTGGGGTGAGTTCATCGCTATTTCAGCTAGCGCTTCGTCTCTACACACCCAACCTTTTGGAATATTGCGTGTCTGAGCGTTAATTTCTCGCCATTCCGTAATTTCTCTAAGCACGGCCAAAGCACGTCTCGTAGGTCGGCGAAGCCTAACTTTTCGCCAGAGATCACGGGGCTCGATGTTGTACAAATCCAGATCACGAAGATGCCCCATCTCTTCGTGCGCCCAACTGGCACGCCCCGAAACATTGAGCTGCTCAAAGAGTCTGTCGTACACGTCGACAAGGTGAGTCACGTCACCGATTGCGTATTCCACCTGATTGTCTGTAAGCGGCCGTCGCGTCCAGTCGGTCATTTGTGACCTTTTGTCGATCGACTCTCCAACTATTTGCTGAACTAAAGTGGCATATGCGGGTTGATCTCCGTACCCGCTGACCATTGCAGCGATCTGTGTGTCGAATACCGGTTCGACCAAGGTACCACTGGCGTTGAACATGATCTGCATATCTTGGCTTGCAGAGTGAAATACCTTCAACACCGATGTGTTTTTCATCAGATCGTGTACCGGCTGAAGATTGATACCGGTTGCCAGCGGGTCGATAGCAACCGCCTCAGAGCGCGTCGCTATTTGGATCAAGCAAAGAACAGGCCAGTAGGTCTTCTCTCGAACGAATTCAGTGTCGACAGTAACGAACTCAGATTTGGCGGCACGAGCGCAGAAATCATAGACATCAGTGGAATTAGTAATAAGCACATGTTGGGTATACACCAGCCCGAAAGTTCTCGCCATTCCAATTGGGAGTTCAAGCGGTCAGTCTTGGCCTGTACTGGAGAGTCTCTGTCACGTGAGCCGTCAGAATCTCCGGTGAATCAGCGAGATCGGCGATGGTTCTGGCAACTTTTGAAACTCTGTGGAGGCCGCGTGCGGAAAGACTTAGTTGCTTCATTGCCATTTGCATCAATGACCTTGCAGAGTCGTCTACTGCACAGAAGTTCCATACCTCGACTGGTCCCATATCTGAATTTGAAATAAGACCTGAATCGCCAAACCTTCGGTGCTGGATTGCAATTGCTCGAGAAATCCTCTCACGTACTATGTCTGAGTTTTCCGGAGAAGGTGGAGTGTTCAATTTCTCATAAGCTACACGTGGCACATCTACAAATATGTCGAATCTATCGAGTAACGGTCCCGAGATTCTTCTTTGGTACCTGCTCACCGCACTTGATGAACATGTGCACTGCTGTTCAGTGTCTCCGCTGTATCCGCACGGGCAAGGGTTCATTGCTGCGACCAACATAAAATTCGCTGGGTAGGTGGTTGTTCCCTGCGCCCGGCTGATAGTGACCACTTTGTCTTCGATCGGTTGCCTTAGCACTTCCAACGAAGCATGCCCAAATTCGGGTAATTCATCGAGGAAAAGAACACCACGATGGCTCAACGTTATTTCGCCTGGACGTGGATTCGCCCCACCACCGACCAATCCGGCATTTGAGATCGTGTAATGAGGAGCCCGAAATGGGCGTTCGCTGATCATCGGTTTGCCGACAGGAAGATGACCTGCAACGGAGTAAATCGTAGTTACGTCCAGAGCCTCATCTGGTGTCATCGACGGAAGTATTGACGGCAAACTCTTCGCGAGCAAAGTCTTGCCCGAACCAGGAGGCCCTGCCATTAGTAGATTGTGCCCACCTGCTGCCGCAACTTCGATTGCACGTTTGGCGTGCTCCTGTCCTCGAACATCAGAGATATCCGGACCTACAGGTTTATTGGCTCGGTATTCGCTCAGGTTAACAGGTTCACTAACCGGTTCGATTTTCCGTTCAGACCGCAGGTAGGCGATCATTTCAGCGAGGTTCGCAACTGGAAAGACTTCGATGCCATGAACGAGTGCTGCCTCATCGGCATTGAGCCTGGGAACAAAAGCACGCGTAAAGCCTTGGCGTTTTCCTACAGCAACCATTGGCAAAATACCCTGTGTTGCTCTCAATGATCCGTCGAGCGCCAGTTCCCCGAGCAGGATTGACTTGGAGTCGAGTTCAGGCACCTGGCCAGTACTTATCAGAATTCCAATTGCGATAGGTAAGTCATACGCAGGTCCAGATTTACGAACATCAGCAGGTGCGAGGTTCACTGCTATCCGACGCATAGGAAATTCAACCCCTGAATTTCTGATTGCCGCCCGCACTCTTTCTTTCGATTCCTGTACAGCTGTATCTGCCAAACCGACAATGTGAAATGCGGGCAGTCCTGGTGCTATATCGACCTCAGTCTCGACGAGAACACCATCGAGCCCAACTAGGGCACAAGTACGAGTTTTTGCAAGCATCGCAACAGCTCCTCAACGAATCTCACGGTTATAGGTAATTTCCTATGTCCGAAGAGCATGTTAGGAGACAGTTCGTGCAAGACGAAATCGGAATGTCAATCTCGATCAGCAAACCATATTCACACCATGTGTAAACCAGATATCGCGCCTAATTGAGAGAGATTGTCAGAGTATTAGTACAAAGAAATGTCCGCTAATCGTTCGTGTCCCGACCATGAACGTGGACGGAATACGAAAGTATAGGAATAAACCATGCCGACGATTCTTGTCGTTGACGACCATGAAGAGATACGAGAAGCATTAGCTGAAATTCTCGAAGAAGAAGGTCACAAGATACTTCAGGCCGGAGACGGTTTACAGGCTCTTGAAATGATCGCATCTTCACGTCCTGATGTTGTATTGCTTGATATTGCAATGCCCGGAATGGATGGGCTAGAGACGTTGCGACGGTTGAAGGAACAGCCTGAGTGTTCCGCTTTGCCAGTGATAATGGTTACCGCTCAAGGTGATCGCCAGAACATGGTGAAAGCGGTTCAACTTGGTGTCCGTGATTACATAACAAAACCGTGGGAACCTGGCGAAGTTGAGATGTGCGTCAATTGGGCGCTTAAGGCTGCCAATGTTGCGACCACTCATCAAGGGGCAACTCAGCTCGCTCAGTCCGCGTAGGCAACTCACCGAATCTAACTGAAATTCTCTCCGTTTACGACGGGGGAATTCGTTTGCCTCACAGCTTTGATAACACCATAAAGAACCGTACACCGTACGTTCGCGTCTAGAATGGTAGAAACTGATCATCAACTGAGCAAAGTGAACGATTTATCGTGGACGAACAGACCTATAGAGGTCGAAAACACCCGCCATACTGCACCTGTGCCATGTGTACAGCTAATCGTCTGAAGCGAAATACAGTGTCAGGGCCGAATAAATTGGTCGCACGGATTTTGCGGCTAATACGATTGAGACAATGATTTTTAGAGGCTGTCGGTTCCGTAGAACTTCCCCCACGCCCAACCTATCCCCAGTCCGATCAGAACAGAAAACGGGATACCAATCAAAAGGCTGACTAATGCGACGTCTTTGACATTTGTTTCTGCGGAATCGAACTGCAGCAGCGAAATGATGAGAAATACGATTCCCATCACGAATCCCAGACCAGCGCCCATTAACGCCGGTTTGCTAAATCTCAACTAAGTCAATCTCCTGTACTCATTTGCAGCCCGATCAACCTGCGTTATACGTTTCGTAGGCATTCTCGCATGGATTTCCGTTCGAGATGTGCATTCGACGTTCGCTAGGTTCAAGGATGATCGAGATGACAGTGCGTTGCCAGCCGGTGTTTAGGTCAGCGTTTGGATGTCGACAGATCGAAGTTGGGAAACCATCGTGGTCAGATAATAGATTTTTTGCATGATCGAGTGATATTTGCCCTATCACCAGTTGTTTAGACAACAACGTCTGGCCACGATCTCTCCTTTCGAATGACTGACCGTAAATACGATCAGCGAAATCCGCGTTATGTGACTCAAACACTGGGTGAACACAATGATTTGTGTGGATCAGTATTCCCTCCGAATCAGATCTTACCGATTCAACAGATTCCGGAGTGACTTCCAAGTTGAGCGGTCCCTCATCTGTAATCATCGCTGCATTCGCCGTGAGCGCACGCGGAGCGGATTTCACAGCTCTTACTGCGTCTGCAGTCGATCCTGACTCGAGGATGGCTCGAACAAAAAAATACCAAGGCATACCCGATGCATCCGATGGTCCGTTCAGGGCGTTCATACAAATTCCGATGCCAGCCGAGTTGAATCCCATATATGCGACCAATCCTGGCTGCATCCATGAAGTGAACGGCGTCTTGCGAGTTCCTTTTCTCGTAATTACAGCCGATAACGGTGCCATTGCCGGATCGTTGTCCCAGTTTTGCCCTGCAAATCCCTTCCCAGATCCGGACGATTCGGCGGAGATCATGATCGACGTACAGCCTTCCGAAGTGTCGCCCAGCATGTTTCTGGCATTCAACACCATCAGACGTTCGACAGGTACGCCAGAGGCCTGGGCAGTGCCATACAGTTCAGCGAGGGAGTCAGGAAAGAACTCTTTGACTCTGGCGAAACTCAGGCTCGCTACTATCTCTGCTCGTTCCCATGAGATCTGTTGTTGCGTTCCCTTGTTGAAGCGATCAAGTACAAGATCAGACACATCGACTATCTGCTGCCGAAAGTGTTCACCGATTTGGTGACCCATTTCAATGGGTGACCCTGAAACCACTAATTCAGGAAATCGCTTGCTGGTGTTTGAGGTCATATCCTTGTTTCGAATCTTTCCGTCCATCCGAATCAGGTGTACTGACACCAATTGACATCAAAATACCACAGGGTTGTTTGCTAGACTCGCCGCCTCTCAAGATTTCTTTAACTAATTATGGGGACAAATAGTGATGAGTACTGACCAAGGGAATGGCAAAATTCTTCGTTCCGCCGAATGGTTTGGCACAAGGGATCTTGAAGGATTCCTGCATCGCTCAGGTCTGAAAAATCAGGGCTGGTCCGAAAAGTCTTTTGCTGGTCGCCCTGTGATAGGAATTGCTAATTCATGGTCAGAAGCGACTCATTGCAATGCTCACTTGCGTGGCCTTGCAGAGCATGTGAAGCGCGGTGTTCTAGCTGCAGGCGGTTTTCCGATTGAATTTCCAACGATTTCTCTCGGCGAATTCTTCCTCTCTCCAACTTCAATGTTCTGCCGAAATCTAATGTCGATGGATGTCGAGGAGATGATCCGCGGTCTTCCGATCGATGGCGTCGTTCTACTTTCTGGGTGCGATAAAACTACCCCTGCAATGCTCATGGGAGCGGCTTCAGCTGATGTGCCAGCCATCGTTCTTACCGGTGGACCACAGTTAAAGGGCAATTGGAAGGGTGAAGAACTCGGATCGTGCACTGACTGCCGGCGTTACTGGTCAGAGCTACGAGCTGGAACAATCACTCAGGCCGACTACGATTCAATGGAAGCGGCCATATACCGTTCGCCTGGTCACTGCATGGTCATGGGTACGGCATCGACAATGGGCGCAATTGTCGAGACACTCGGCATGTGTCTCCCGGGTGGAGCTGCTGTTCCAGGTGCCGACTCGCGAAGAAAAGTCATGGCCGAAGACTCAGGGCGAGCCGCTGTTAATCTGGTCCAAAAAGGTATTCGCCCTTCCGACATCCTTACCCCCACCGCTTTTGACAATGCCATTCGGATCCTGCTTGCGTCCGGAGGTTCTACCAACGCCATCATTCACCTAACGGCTATTGCAGGTCGGGCAGGTATCAAGCTGCCACTTGAACGATTCAACGAGTTATCCGAAACCACACCGGTAATCGTTAATCTCAAACCTGGCGGAAAGTACCTGATGGAAGATTTGTTTTATGCCGGTGGTGTCGGAGCTGTTCTCAAAAAAATGTCTGGCCTCCTCAACCTCGATTGCCTTACGGTTACAGGTGACACACTCGGAGAAAATATCATCGACGCTGAATGCCACAACGACGATGTAGTGCTCTCACCGGAAAACCCTCTAGCGAAAGAAGGCGGTCTAACTGTTCTGAAAGGCTCACTCGCTCCAGACGGCGCGGTGATCAAACACATCGCAGCCTCTCCAGAGCTACTGAAGCATACAGGCCGGGCAGTCGTGTTCGAGAATCCCCTCGATCTGAAGAATCGTATCGATGATCCTGACCTCGATGTGACCAAAAACGACATTCTCGTCATGAAGGGTGCCGGACCCGTGGGCGGTCCTGGTATGCCAGAGGCCGGATTCCTGCCACTGCCGAAGAAGCTCTTGGCTCAGGGTGTGAGAGACATGGTGCGAATATCCGATGCTCGAATGAGCGGCACGGCATTCGGAACTATCGTGCTCCACGTTTCTCCAGAATCGACGATTGGCGGACCGCTGGCCCTCGTTCAATCCGGAGACATGATCACACTCGATGTGAAAGCGAAAATACTTGATCTCAATGTTGACGCAGTCGAACTCGAAAGACGCCGTGCGAATCTGCCTGCACCTCTGGTCGATGGTGGCTTTTCAAGAGGCTACGGAAAAATGTACTCGCAGCACATCACGCAAGCACAAGATGGCTGCGACTTCGATTTCTTGATCGGCAGAACACCGGTCGAAACCCACATAGAAGTTGCAGGTCACAATGCTGGCTTCCACACTGGCTGATCTCACTAGGTGATCATTTAGTTAGGAGTCGGTGCGTTGTCGGGTATGAGCCCGGCCGAACGCATGTCACTCCATACCGCGGCGGGAATTTTCTGCTGTACCATCGCGATATTTTGCTCTAACTCGGTAATCGACTGAGCACCTGGAACAGCCGTGGCGATTGCTGGGTGGGCGAGCACGAATTGAAGTGCAGCGGCTTTTAGGTCAACTTGGTGTGCGTTACATATTTCAGTCAACTTGCGAGCCTGAGCAACCAAGTCACTCGAAGCCTGCTCGTAGTCGAACGTGACGGGAGAAGAAAGATCTCGTGCCAAAATGCCTGAGTTGTACGGTCCCCCAACGGTGATCTTCACGTCTCGTTCGATACAAGCAGGTAGGAACTCATCTAGTCCAGAGTGATCCAGCAGCGTATAGCGCCCAGCAAGAAGAATAATGTCGAGGTCAAACCGCTTAACGAATAGAAGGGGCATCTGCCATTCGTTCATTCCGCATCCTATCGCCTTGATCATCCCCTGCTCTCGAAGTTCGATCAACGCAGGAAAAGCCTCGTTCATGGTCTGTTCTTCACCGTAAGCTTCAACGTCAGGATCGTGAACGTAAATGATTTCTATGCTGTCTAGATTTAGTCGGTTCAGGCTTTCTTCGATCGAACGATGTACGTCGTCGCGGGTCCACGAATTCACCGACACAAGTTCGCCAAGGCCGTCGGGATCATCTTCCACAGACACCCCACCGCGCACAGGATTAAGAACGCGACCAACCTTAGTGGAAACCACGAACGATTCACGGTCTGCCGAGGCATAAGCCGATTGTCCGAGTCGAGCCTCTGCTCGCCCTATGCCGTACAGCGGAGCTGTATCGACATACGAGATGCCAAGTTCTTGAGCACGGTTGATGATGCGAACCGCTTCATCATGGGCTGTGCCGCCGTACAAGCCATCTCCAAGAATCATCCCGCTTAGAGGCGCTGTACCAAGACCGAGCCTTGGTACAGACACACCTGTGTTCCCAATTCGAACTTTCTGAAATGGATCCATATAGATGAATTGTCCTCTTGTCTGCCGTTTAACACGGGGCTGGAGACTACTTAGACACTAGTGCGGCAATTGCGTCACCGACGCCTTCTGTAGTCGAAAAACCACCTAAGTCAGGAGTGAGAATTTCGCCCTGTTCCAGCAACTGCAGAACTGCGGCATCGACATCCGCAGCGGCTGCGTCTTCTCCGAGGTGGCGAAGCATCATAGCTCCAGTAAGGATTTGTGCCATTGGATTGGCAACCCCCATACCTGCGATGTCTGGGGCTGAGCCATGAGTAGGTTCGAACATCGACGGGACTGAAGTATCTGGATTGATGTTAGCACTCGATGCCAACCCCATACTTCCGCTGATGATGGCTCCTATGTCGGTGATGATGTCGCCGAACAGATTTGGAGCAACGATAACGTCGAACATTTCAGGACGGCGAACTAGATCCATGCATGCAGCATCGATCAGCAACGAGGTTGTGTCGATGTCGGAGTACTCCTCAGCAACCTCAGCAAACGTACGATCCCAGATGGTCATGTACCCGAGAGCGTTCGACTTAGTGATCGAGGTGACATGGTTTTTCTTTCCACGCTTACGAGCCAAATCGAATGCATAGCGAATTGCTCGCTCACAGCCTCTCCGTGTGTAGACTGCTGTTTGCACAGCGACCTCATTTGGGGTTTGGTGGTATGCAAACCCACCGATGTTCAAGTACTCCCCTTCAGTGTTCTCTCGGATCACCGTAAGGTCGATGTCATACGGTTTTTTGCCAGAAAGCGGAGATTCGACACCAGGGTACAGCACGGACGGTCGCAGGCAGATGTACTGGTCGAATCGGCGACGAATTGGTAGCAGCAAACCGTCGAGAGTGATGTTGTCCTGAATTTTCGGATGCCCTACTGCCCCAAGGAAAACTGCCTTGAACTCTTCAAGCGTCTTCAAAGCAGTCGATGGCATCATCTCACCGTGCTCAAAGTAGTAGTCAGAACTCCATGGAAACTCGGTGTAGTCCCAGCTGATTCCGTACTTGGGTGCGAGGACGTCGAGAACTTTCATGCCTTCGTTCACAACGTCGACACCGATTCCGTCACCTTTGATTATCGCGATCTTATGAGTTGCCATACAAGTGAGTTCCTATTTTTCTATAAACGCATGAGAGAGATAACGACCTATATTCGTTACGAACAGTCAGCCGTCGCGAGCTTTTGAATAATTCAGGCTATTTTGAACGTTCTTCTACAATTTCGAGCACAGCCGAAATATCGTGTTCGTTCTTGTCGTGATCCATCATCATCTGGAACATTTCTAAAGCCTTTGCTGCTAGCTCAAGTGAAAGACCTTCGTCCTGTGCCAGTTGATCGATTATTCCCAGATCTTTGTAAATTAGACGCAGCGGTGCAGCAGAGTTCGGAAAGTCTCGAGCTGCTGTGATCGGAGCGTTCCGCTCAACCATGGTGCTCCCCCCCCAACTAACGCCGAGAAGATCAGCAGCAATTTGGATATTCACACCAGCTGAATTGGCTAGGGCAAACGCCTCTGCTGCTGCTACAGAGTGGACACCGACGAGCAATTGATTGATCAGCTTCATTGCTGTGCCAGCGCCGGTTGGTCCCATTAATTTTATATTGGCGCCCATCTTGGCAAAATACTCATGCACCAATTCGAAAGCTTCTTCGGACCCACCTACCATGATCGTGAGTGTCCCTGCTGCAGCCCCACCAGGACCACCCGAAATCGGCGCGTCGAGGAAATGAGCTCCTTTTGCCTCAGCTGCCTCTGCGCACTCGCGAGATGTGGCGATGTCGACGGTTCCATGGTCGACAATGACCTGACCCGGTCGTACGTTTGCGATGACCCCATCGTCTCCGAGAAGTAAATCACGGGAAGTTTTCACGTCTGGCAGGCACACAAGCACAGTATCGACTTTCTTGGTGAGATCTGCGACAGAAGTAGCACCTTTAGCCCCGCGATGAACCATCGCTTCAATCTTGGATTGAGTTCTTGTGAAGACAGTGAGATCAGCACCCTTCTCGAGAAGGTTGTTGACCATACCTTGCCCCATGTACCCAAGACCGACAAACCCGACTGACATTATTTATATTCCTTCGTATCCGATCTGTAAGCGCAGCGATTATAGCCGCAACAGGATGGTCTCTTACTTTGAATGGTCGATTATTGCTAAAAAAAGTTGGTAACAAAAAAGGTGCTGGATCATTCCGGCACCTTTTTCTATTACCTCGTACTGTTGGCCTCTAGTCGAGTTGACGCAGTCTCGGATCGAGACGATCACGCAACCAGTCACCGAAGAAATTCAGCGCCATCACGACCAAGAAGATTGCGAATCCAGGCCAGAACGAAATCCACCATGCTTCTTCAATGAACTGTCGGCCATCGCTCACACTCTTACCCCAAGCTGGAATTGGATCTGGAATACCGGCTCCGAGGAACGAGAGTGTCGACTCAGTCAAAATCAACTGGCCAACTCGGAGTGATGCAACAACAAGAATAGTGCTGTATGTTCCTGGCAAGATGTGCTTGAACATAATCCGTAACGAAGAAGCACCTGCGACTTTGGCTGCATACACATATTCCTGCCCACGAATTCTCAATACGTCAGCACGAACTTGGCGAACGAACGCGGTCCAAGCCACAAGGGTAATCAAGAATATGACGACACCCTCAGCGGCTCCTCCTGATGTTAGGAATAGTTGAGCAATTACCAACGCGATCAAAATGAATGGCAGTGCTAACCACACATCCACCAACCGCATTAGGATCTCATCTGTCCAACCGCCAAAGTAACCGGCTAAGATCCCAAGCAGCGATCCAATGATGATGCCTGACGTGAGCGCAAAAGCGGTCACCTTCAGAGAAATTCTTGCACCGTAAATAACTCGAGAAAGTACGTCACGACCTAAGTTATCTGCACCGAGAATGTACACCGAGCGAGAGAACGTGTTCTTCTTCGCCCGACTGAATGCAGATTTTTCTTTCGTTATCGTTAAATCGTAGTCAGCTGGATTAGGCGGACTATTAAACTCTGGCCTTGCTGCGCCCCACGTTGGTGGGTAATTTCGGAACGAAAGTGACTGAGAAATAGGATCTGTCGGTGCTAATTGCGGAGCAAATATACCCGTAATCAACAACACAGTCATGATAAACAGCGGAACTAGTGGCCAGCGGCGCAAAAAATAAATGGCCTGAGAAACTGCAGAACGTCCGGAAACCTTCCGCATCTCAGTATTTTTTGCCGCTACCTTCGAGCCGTCGTTGGTTTGAATGTCAGCCTGTTGAGCCATATGCCTACACTAAGAACTAATTGTCTTTACTAATTTGGACAGCGGTTAGTCGTACCGAATTCTCGGGTCGATGTACGCATACAAAAGATCGGTGATAAAAGTCATGCCCACGAAGAGGATCGTGAAAAGAACACCACTCCCTGAAGGACAGGAAAGTCGTTGTTGTTCACTGCAGTAATCGCCATCTGGCCCATGCCTGGCCAAGCGAAAATAGTTTCCACTAGTACAGAACCGGTCAAGAAATAAGTAAGTCCCAACGTCATACCCGTCAAAGGCTGGATAAAAGCGTTTTTGAAAGCGTGTTTCCAAATCACCTTATTGTTTCCAACACCTTTAGCACGCGCCAAACGCACATACTCCGAATCGAGTACCTCGAGCATCGCTGTTCGAGTAATCCTCATGTAGAACGCAAATCCCCCTGATGCCAGCGTAATCGTTGGCAAAATTAAGAATTTGACATCCCAAAAACCTTCGCCTTTTAGACCGGCAGGGAATATTTGCCATCTGACGGCAAATAGCATTATTAACACAAGCCCCAGCCAGAACTGCGGCACGGCCTGTCCCAACAGCGCGAAGAATCTACCCACATAATCCCAAACACTGCCTCGTTTCACAGCAGAAAGAACTCCCAGCGGGATTCCAATTGCAAACGACAGAATAAATGCAGTAATTCCCAAATGGAGTGTTGTTGGGAGTCGCTGAGTGACCACGCGGAACACTGGCTTGCGGTCTCGAATCGTTTCACCCATGTCGCCTTTTAGTGTACGACCAAGCCATAGAGCGTACTGAACTGGAACTGGGCGATCAAGAGCGAGGCGCTTACGTAAAGCCGCTTCGCTCTCCTGAGTTAGACCATAGCCAGACGTCGCATATAGCAGTAATGGGTCTCCCGATGCTCGTGAAAGCAGGAATACAGCCAATGTCGCTACGACAATACTGACCAACGAAAACGCAAATCTACGAATAATAAAACGCCGCATGGATTCCCTTATGAATCTCACAAGATAAGTATCAGTTGAAAGAACTACGAGAGGTTACCATACTTGAGCGAAAATTCCTCTCAAATAATGCCATATGCACCGTTGATCTATATGCATTTTTGAGAACATATCTCAATTTAAATGTGAAGGGGTTCACCAATTAGTGAACCCCTTCAGCGATTTCACGTTAACTGTTTCAAACAGTCAACTCGATCTTTCACTCGAACTACTTGAGTTCGATGTTCCAGACTGAGTTCAGGTTAGAAGCAGCTGCAGTTTCCATCACGAAGCTCTTTACTTTCTTGTTGTTGAAGTAGAAAGCATCTGGGACACCTACAACACCAGGCTGTAGAGTCTGGTCGTAAACGTACTGGAGGTATTCGGTAGCTGCTGCAGTTGCCGTGGCAGTGTCAGGAGCTTGCGCCATTTGCTGGTAAAGATCCAGGATGACTGGCGATTCGAAACCACAAGCGAAACCACCACGTGTCAGGGATGTCTGAACTAGGCCCTTAGGGAAGTGCCATGGGTTAGACGCCCGACCCTTGTCACATGAAGTGATCCATGGGTGGGTGTTTGCTCGACCAACAACAGTAGGTCGGAAGGTCTGGTACGAGAACTTCAGTGAGAAAGTTGTGAGACCGAGGTCTGACCAGAAGCCAGCAACAGCATCAGCAACTTCACCAGTGACAGATGCTCCACCACCAAGTTCTGGGCCGGCGTAAACAGATACCTCAAAAGCGTAGTCGCCAAGAGGTCCGTCTTTCGGTGCAGAACCGTGCTGGTAGTCATTGTCAACACTCAAGATCAAACGAGTTGCCTCGTCTGGGTCGTAAGGGTAATCCCACTTAGAGTCCCAGTTAGGTGAACTCGCGTTGAAGTATTCAACTTGAACTACCGAACCAAGTCCTGCAAGTAGAGTCTCGTTTACAAGTTCCTTGTCGATTGCTAAGGCCAAGGCTCGGCGAATGGTTTTCGCCTGCTCTAGGTCATTAGCACCGTGAGAATCACCAGGTTTACCAATCCATGGTAGGTCGTGAACGAAAGTAGCCTTCGTTGGAAGAGGTGTTCCCTTGAGATCACCACTGCCAGCGTATACGTCTTCCCAGAGGTTACCGGCGAAGAATATACCGAGCTGTACGTCACCACCAGCGTTGGACTGAGTGAACTGTGTCAAGTCGTACTTGGCAGCGTCCTTTGGCTCTAGGTGAGCAATGTCAACCTGACCAGTTCGCAGAAGCGAAGATCGAGTAGTTGCTTCAGTTACCTGAAGGATCTGTACTCGTTCGGTCTTTGGTTCGAGTGCTGCGAGCCAGTGGGTACCGGCACGGTTAACCATTGTGTATGACTCATCACGGAGCCATTCTTCAATCTGGAAAGGACCGGTTGCGACAACGTGGTCAAGAACCCAGGCCTTGCCCATTTCATCAAAAGCCTTCTTCGAAAGAATCGAGAGAGCCTGACCTGACTGGTTGACATAGTCGTCTTTCCAAGTCGAGTCATATGCATTGAAGTCGAACTCAACAGTTTCGTCATCAATTGCGGTCCACTCGCCCCAGAGACCGGCGAAGTCACCAGCCTGTCCGTGAATGGACTCAGGGTTTACAGCACTGTTGGCGTTGTTCATTGAGAATGCAACGTCATGAGCTGTCAAGTTACCGAAATCGTGACCGTCCACTACTTGGAACGGGATTCCCTGTTGAATTTTTATTGTTGCGTGGGACAAGTCCGACGAAATCGTAAAGTCATTAGCAATCCAGTCCAATGTGCCGTCGTCCGGGCCTCGGCGGAACAGGGTTTCAGCGATACCGACGTTCTTTAGTCCGTCCGGTGACTGAGCCTCGTTCAATCCGTTCTGAGCACCCATGGCGCTGCTGTTTACTGCAATTACAGCCGTACCAGCGGGGGTGGATGTGTCAGGTGCAGTGATGAGTTCTTCAGGCGCTGCGGTCGGGGCGGCTGCGACAGCAGTTGCGGTTGCAACTACTGTTACGGTGTCGCCCTTTTCCTTGACAATAACGGTTTCAACAACCTTGTCACCTGGAACAATTACAGTCTCACGAACCGTGATGGTTTCTGTACCACCACAGGCGATGACGGCTGTCATTGCTGCACCAATCAGAAGCCCCATTATGAGCTTCATCTTGTCTAGCTTAATCAAAAAATTTCCTCCTCAGGCGTGCAATGACCCGACGATTTGGGTCTTTGTCAGGAAACCAAACCTAAATCTGGCAACCACGTCATGTCGCTGTTTTGGGTCAAACGTTTGAGTCCACTATGCGGGAACGTACGCGTCAAAAACGCGCATTGAACCAACAGGTGTTCACAAACAACCCGAAACTTAGCTGTGGAATTATATGGAGCCAGCTTTCGAAGTGTCAACATTTAAGCAAGCCATAAGGCTCAATTATGAAGTCAACATGAGATCGGCTAACTAACCTGATAGCGTACGCGGCCTTGTAGGTAATCCACTACGTTGTCTACCACCATGTTCAGTGAAACTGTTAGTGCTTCGTTCGTGTTCGAAGCGATGTGCGGGGTGAGAATGACATTCGGAAGATGAGCCAGCACCGAGTTACGGTCGAGAGGTTCGCTATCAAATACGTCAAGCGCAGCTCCAGCGATAGTTTCGTTTGCCAGTGCTTCAGCCAGCGCAAGAGAATTAACCAACTGGCCGCGGGCAGTGTTTACGAACAGAGCTGTGGGTTTCATCCGTGAAAATTCTGTTGCCCCAAACATTGAACGAGTCTGTGGAGTTAATCGAGCATGAACTGAAATCGCATCAGAATTTGCTAGCAATTCGGAAAAACTAACCTCAGTCCAACTCGAATTATCGCTGTTAGTAACAGCTCCATTGCTGTCGCTGAGCGAACTCATCAGGATTCTCATGCCAATGCCCTCGGCAATACGAGCGAGACGTACCCCTACAGCGCCAGTGCCTACTATCCCCAGAGATTTTCCTGCAAGCTGGGTGAGTTGCCCTCCAGGCCACTCCCCTTCCCTAACCCGTAAATCGAGTTGCGGAATTTTTCTCGCAAGCGACATCAACAGAGCCAGTGCATGTTCCGCCACAGCAACAGTTGCTGCATTTGGGGTGTTTGTCACCATGACCCCAAGTCGTCGAGCTGACTCTAGTGCGACGTGGTCAACCGCGGTTCCCCAAATCGCCACGTGCTTCAGTTCCGGAGTGATTGATTCGAGGATTGCATTAGTTACTCGAGTCGTTGATTTCGCTATGATCACCGTGTGCGCACCACTGATTCGCTCGATCAGGTCGTAGGCGTTGTTTGGGCGCTCGGTGAACGATGTGACCTCGATGTTAGGTTGGCGACTTAGCCTCGCCATCGCCGCCGAATCAGTCAACACTGGCGGGTCATCATCAGGCACTACTACTTTGAATGTGCCGTCTGGTGCTTCTGATTTCAAAATATTGTCTGCCAACTGCTTTCAAACGCGATGAACGTGAACTGGTACTGCGAGCATATAGTGGGCGACAAAGTTACGCCTCGTTCTAATGTTTGTCTGGCGAGCTCAATGCTACGATTATCGTGTGGAGTGCTGCTATTAATCCACCGTCAGACACAATGGTATTGGTAAATAACGATGACACGCGTACGGGTAATGTATTGGAAAGAAATTCCTGTTCAGGTTCAAGCTGAGGATGAAAACGGTCGGATATCAAGGCAACTTGAGGATCGTTTTCAGAAGGCGGCAGACGCTGTCGCCATGAGAGATGGTAGCGAGGGCACTGACGAATATCTCGACTCATGGGAATTTGGACCATATAAAGAGGTTGAAGGTACTGCAGCGTCATCAGCTGAGGAGCTGGCCGTCAAATTAGAGAACATGCCTGCCAATTTTGTTCAGCGCGTCATTAAAATGCAGAACGATGGCACAAGGATTGCCGAACCAGGCGCGATTGATCATTGGATAGAATCGTGATCGCTTGCTATGAATCTAATTTGATA
Organism: Chloroflexota bacterium; assembly: GCA_013204545.1. Lineage (GTDB taxonomy): Bacteria > Chloroflexota > Dehalococcoidia > Lucifugimonadales > Lucifugimonadaceae > Lucifugimonas. The sequence goes on from JABMNN010000093.1 coordinate 26,786, forward strand.
GTACTAAATTACCGGCATCTTATTTTGGAGTATTCATTTGGCAGTTTCTGACGGAAAACTCGGCATCCTTGACAGGTTGGCCGCTGGTGACACTCTCATCTTTGATGGTGCTACGGGGACCTACCTTCAGAATAACGGGCTAGAACCTGGTGGCAGTCCTGAGTTGATGAATGCCAGTAACCCCGACGTGATAAAGGGTATGGCGAAACACTATTTCGATGCTGGATCGGATATCGTCCTGACGAATACGTTCGGCGGTAATAAATTCATGCTGGAAAGGTACGGCGCTGGCGACCGTCTTTTTGAGCTAAATCGTTTGGCTGCTGAGCATGCTCGATCCGTTGCGCCGGAAGGAAAATTTGTTTCAGGCTCGATCGGTCCTACCGGCGAGTTTATTGAGCCGCTCGGCACTGCCACCGAGGATGAGTTGTACGACACGTTTGCCGAGATGTGTAAGGCATTCGAAGTCGGTGGTGCCGACGCTGTGATGATCGAAACTCAGCTAGCGATCGAGGAAGCTGCAATCGCTGTTCGTGCGGCGAAAGAAAACACTGGGTTGGTTGTCATGGCAACGATGGTGTTCGACAAAGGCCCGCGTGGTTACTTCACTATGATGGGGGTCACTCCTGAACAGGCAGTTGAAGGTCTCGAAGAAGCAGGCGCCGACGTCGTTGGCACTAACTGCGGTAACGGGATAGAACGCATGGTTGAAATTGCTACCCGTATGCGGGCTGCGACTGATAAATATCTCGTGGTCCAGTCGAATGCCGGCTTACCAATCATTAAGAAAGGAGAAACCTGTTATTTGGAAACTCCTGAATTTATGGCGAAATACTACCGACAACTCGCTGATTTACCGATTAATATTCTCGGAGGGTGCTGCGGAACGACTGCTGATCACATCCGCGCACTAATACAGTCCGTTCGCAGCTAAACGCACAAATCTGTTTGAAGAGGTAACTGATGCCCCCGCTGGCACAACAATCACGAGTCGCCGAGAAAATAAAGAAGCTAGGAAGTTGTATTGAACTTGTCTCGATCGACCCTCACTTCCATGACGTTAGTATTGGGCTTTTTATCAAAGATGGCGTAATGTCCATCTCTAGCTACAGCACCATTGAGGGCATCGATGCTCGCATAGAGCAGATTCGAGACCGTTGTACGGGACTCGGTGATGTTGTGGCTGTCGCAGGCACAACTGACCAACTTCGACTGATTTCCGATTTGCAACTAGATCGGGCATTGCGATTTATGTTCATTGCTGCAGTTGAAAAAGATCCTTCGACCGAATTTCCGACTGGCCGCATAACTACTCCAGACACTAAGACAAAGCTCACATTCGTTATCAATGGAGAGGAAGTCGACGGTTCCTATGTCTATACGATCTCTGCCGAGGGCGAAGCTGAGCGACCTGAAATGCGAGTCAGGGCTGCAGTTGGCGGATTCCTTCGCTACTCGGGTTGTACCCGGGTTGACAAGGACAAATTTTCATTCCCTGATGGCAAGAGATATGACAATTTCGCCCGCCTCATTCTGCCACTCGCAAGAAATGTAAGTGCTGTTGATGCGCAACTTGAGCAGGACGAAATGGCTGGTCAGATGAATACTCAAACACTCGGTTTCGCTCAAAGTTAGCCGAATTATTAGATAAGGTCTTCAGGACAAATACATGTCACTCGTAATTGAAAAAATGACATCCCGGGAACGAGTAATGGCAGCTCTCGCCGGAGATCCGGTTGATCGTCCACCCGTTTGTACTCCGACTAATGTTGCCACTGTTGAACTGATGGATTTGGTTAATGCGCCATTCCCCGATGCGAACCGTGACGGTGAGATGAACGCACGACTCGCGGCAACTGCTTACACAGAACTTGGATTCGACACGATCGCTCCTTACTTTTCGATTATCCAAGAGTCGTCTGCACTTGGATGTGATATGCAGTGGGAACAAAAGGACAACTGGCCGACGGTTAGGATGTCCAATCCGATTTGGAAGAGTTCATCTGATGTGAAAATTCCTTCAGATTTCCTCGAACATCCAGACACCAAAGCGATCACCGATTCGATCCGAATTCTCAAACAGGAGTTCGGCGACGAAGTAGCCATTGTCGGTAAAACAATGGGGCCGTGGACTCTCGCTTATCACGTATTTGGCGTTGAACCGTTCCTTCTTGGCACAGTAGACAACCCTGACGAGACCATGAAGGCGCTCGAAGCTCTTAAAGAGATAACGCTCTTGTTCGGTCAAGCTCAAATTGATGCGGGAGCCGATGTTCTAACAGTCCCAGATCACGCAACTGGTGACCTAGTTAGTGGAGAGTACTACCGACGGTTCCTGTTGGAGTTGCATCAAGAACTGGAAGAAGAACTTTCTGTTCCATTGATACTTCACATCTGTGGTGCGACGGTTGACCGTATGCCATATATCGCTGAGACTGGCATGGCAGCATTTCACTTCGACTCGAAAAATGATCCCTTTGAGGCGATGGCCGCAGTCAATGGAAAAATTCGACTTGTGGGAAACATCAACAATCCTACGACTCTATACGCTAGAGGACCCGAAGATGTTCGAGCCGAGGTGAACAAAGCTCTCGATGCTGGTGTCCAATTGATTGCTCCTGAATGTGCAATTCCTCTTAAAACCAAATTAGAAAACCTACTGGAGATACCGGTAGCTATCAAAGACTGGGTCGCCGAGCGTGGACGCAATTAGCACCCGAAAACTTATGAGTATATTTCTAATTCATTTTCGTTCGATCCAATGAGACAATGAATGACTGGAGCCGGAATTACAGCACTGTTGTAACTCGGACTCCATAGACCCCATAGTAAAAAAAAAGTTCGAGATAATTAATGCCGATTACGCACGAAGGCCTTGCCCGAGAATTCGAGTTCGTAACTCGACCAGGTGAACGAAAGCACATTTTAGAAGGGATCGATGGCACTGCCCCGATCCTGCAGGAACTCGCATATGAACTAATCGTCGGAAACAATACTGACGTAGACCGCCTGACTCAGGAGGCCCTTGCTGAGGGGTTTACAGCAAATGAACTTCTCGACAACGGGCTTCTCAACGGCATGGCGATAGTAGGCGTAAAATTTCGAGACAACCTGATCTTTGTTCCTGAAGTTCTGGTTGCTGCTCGTGCGATGAAAGCGGGAATGGCCCACATCGAACCGATCCTCTCAGCATCTGGCGCAGAGCCTGCTGGAATCATCATCATGGGTACGGTCAAAGGTGACCTTCACGACATCGGCAAAAACCTTTGCATCATGATGCTTCGTGGTGCCGGTTTCATTGTTCACGATATTGGCGTCGACTCATCTCCTCAAGATTTCATCGATGCTGCGGAAGAACACAAGGCACATGTAGTTGGGATGTCGGCGCTACTGACCACAACCATGCCTAACATGGGGCGTACGATTGCAGCTTTTGAAGACATGGGATTACGCGATGAAGTTCGAATCATGGTAGGCGGGGCTCCCGTTACCCAGGACTTCGCCGAGGAAATGGGTGCTGATGCTTATGGGGACAATGCAGTGGATGCTGTCGACAAGGCAAAAGAACTCGTCAAACAACTCGCAGAATTAAAATCTAGTTAGACCTAGGATTTTCAGATGTGTGGATGGGGGATGTTCAATGGTTGACGAGGGAGCCAGAAAACAAAATCCAAAGCTGGATTCAGACAAAGCTCGCGCCAGTCTTGATCGTCTTTACGACATCTACCGAGATATTGCTTCAACAGCCGACGAAGTAATGCAGACACGGTGCCCGTACAAAGACGCTTCGAGTCGCTGTACTGCCAAGTTCGGCTGCCGAAACCAATTCTTCACGAAAAATCCGCAATCGCTGCCCGCCTGTGCCGGTAGCGACATGATCGACTACCGGGAAGCTTGGGATAACTAACGCACTGATTTCTGATCCCAATTAGCCGCTACTACGGCATGCGCTGGGATAGTCCAGATTTAATCCTTGTATTCAGACTCTCTGAGATTATCGAAGCTTGAGCCCCATATTTCTAAACTCAAAAAAACTTGATGCTAATCAGAACGATTCGTTGTTCGATTTCGCGGATACTCTTTCAATAAGGGTGCCGACCTCTTGTGGTCGGACTGGGGAGTGTCACGAGTGCATTGTCGAAGTTCGAAAGGGATATGACGCACTAACGCCGCCAACTGACGAAGAAAAATTCCTCAGAGGCAACTATCGACTAGCCTGCCAAGCATGTGTCGTAGATCCTGAAGCCGACATAGATTTCGCCGTTCTGAGACGACAACCACGCATCCTTACCGAGGGTACAAAACGACACACGAAACTTAACCCGGCGTACCTTCGTGTTGGTGATGACGTTGTGTTCAGCGACCCGGCAGGCCCGATTATCGTCGACCAGTATAGAGGAGCCATATACGGCATTGCTGCTGACCTCGGTACAACAACGGTTGTGCTAAATCTTGTGAATCTTGAATCCGGTGAAACTGAATACACCGCATCATTCGAAAATCCACAACGATTTGGCGGCAGCGACATCATGAACCGTATCTCGTACGATGGCGGGTCTGATGCTGGTGAACTACGTGCAGTAATGGTCTCTTCGATCAATTTTGAAATTGGCGAGATGGTGCGAGCCCTAAAAATCAGAAGACGTCAGATATTCGAGATCGTCGCAGTTGGCAACACGACGATGCGGGATCTGTTTTTTGGACTCGACGTACAAAGCATCGGCACACGACCGTACAAATCATTCGTAGAGGATGAATTTCGGGCTTCGAAACGGACTACAACTGCCCTTACCACTACTGCCGCTAAACTCGAATTGAGAATCCATCCGAAAGCGACCGTCTACGGAGGCCCGTTGATTGCATCTCACATTGGAGCGGATACGGCAGCCGATCTGCTGGCTCTCGGAATCGAGGATCAGATTGAACCGATCATTCTTGTCGACGTTGGGACTAATACTGAGGTTGTGATCGGAAACCGAGATAGATTGTTGGCGGCCTCCTGCCCTGCTGGCCCTGCTTTCGAAGGCGGTGAAGTAACCTACGGAATGCCAGGCTATGACGGTGCGGTCGAGAGAGTATCCATCGACGACATGGGCGTGGCTGACTGTCAGGCAATCGGTGAGATTGAACCAATAGGAATTTGTGGTTCAGGACTTATCGACTTGCTTGCTGAGCTTCGCCGTACGAACTTGATGGATGAACTTGGAAGATTCAAAGGTGGGGCTAGCGAATACGAATTTGCTCCTTCGAACAACCTGACATTGTCCCGTGCAGACATTTCGGCACTCGCGCAGGCAAAAGCGGCTAATTATTGCGGACAGGCAATTGTGCTTCGAGAGTACGGTTTGCCTCTCGACCGATTTGAAAAGCTGTATCTTGCCGGTGGATTCGCCAACTACGTCGATGCATCAAATGCTATCAACATTGGCTTTATCGCAAATATGCCCCTTGAAAAGGTCGAAAAAGTTGGCAACGCGTCGCTTGAGGGTGTAGTAATCATGCTTCTCTCGACGCTCAAACGTGATGAAATCGAGAAGCTAACTGCAAGGGTCGAACATGTTGAACTAGAAACCGCCCCAGATTTCTTCGACTTCTTTGTTGAAGGCTGCATGTTCAAGCCGATGGAATCTATTTAGACCTCGCGACTATCCCTGCTGGTTCCATTGATTTGCCCTTAGGACCCGCATCGCAAATAGACATCGGAAACTGACAAGAACGTTGTCATCGCCATACACCGCTCCAACGATTCTCAGTTCCAGCTAGATGTTTCCGAAAAATCCACCTAAATCGATAGTCTTTCCAATCATGATTGCTTCGTCGGTCGTGGTTGAACAAAACACATTCAGCAATAACGCTTACGCAAAAGTGGAATATTAGGGTTTCTGTAGACACTTCACGGTAATTAGAATTTTGGCGACTCATGATCCAAATGGAATGTATCATTCTGCGCCATGACTACTAAAGTACTAATTACCGACTACGTATGGCCCTCCACGGATCCTGAACGTGAGGTTCTGGAAGCTGCCGGCATGGAACTTGTCATCGCTCCAGATACTTCAGAGTCGACTCTCGCTAAGTTGGCAAAAGATGTCGACGCAATAATGTTTTGTTTCGCTCAAGTGACTGCCAAAGTGCTTGAAACAGCAACAAATTGCAAAATTGCCGCGCGTTATGGCATCGGTGTCGATAACGTAGATATCGCCAAAGCGACTGAGTTAGGGATAGTAGTAACCAACGTTCCGGACTATTGCATGGACGAAGTTACCGACCACGCACTTGGAATGATTCTGGCGTTGAACCGACGGTTCGTCCCACACACTAAGGAAGTGGTCTCTGGTGGATGGAGTAACGTCGCTCTCAACCAGCCGATGCACAGAACTCGAGGGGCAACCCTCGGAATTGTCGGATATGGGCGAATTGGTCGTGCGCTTGCAGCGAAATCTGTCGGATTCGGAATGCGGATTCTCGCCTACGACCCGCTCATCGCGCCTGGATCGGAAGTCGACGGTGCAAAAGCAGTGTCGTTAGATGATTTGCTAAAAGAAGCTGATTTTGTTTCGTTGCATGTGCCATTGATCCCGGCCACCAAAAACATGATCAGCGCGCCTGAACTTGCGAGAATGAAGTCTGGCTCAATAATCGTCAACTGCGCACGAGGTGGGCTGATAGACGAGGACGCACTCGCAGCGTCGCTAAGTACCGGGCACACTGCCGGTGCAGGACTTGACGTGGTCGAACCGACACCACCAGACCCTTCAAGCAATCTCCTGCAACAGGAAAATGTGATTATCACGCCTCACACGGCATTCTTCTCTCAGGCATCGACACTTGAATTGGAACGACGAACTGCCCGTGAAGTGATTCGAGTTCTCAAGGGTGAAATGCCAGAGAATCTGATCAATCCAAATGTATTGGGCAAAACTCGATCAGGAATTTAACGAAGTTAAAACTAACCGATAATCGATCGAAGATCTCTGGCGTGGCCAGCAGCCGATATGACCTGTTGTGTATCAAGTTCGATTGATGAGAACGCTGCCCTCGAAGCTGCTCCAGCAAGCCAGTTGAGTGCTTCAGCATTTTCACCGACGTACAACTGAGCAGCAAATGCGTATTCACGGTACGACTCGCTAGCGAGTCGGTGCCTGAATCCATTCTTCGCTAGATGTTTTTCGGCTGATGCGAATGCGGCGATCACAGCTTTCCTGTCATTCCCATCTATGGCCGAATAAGCGAACTTCACTGGCTTTATTGAATCGTTTTTACGATAGAAGAACAAGAACCAGACCGACATCACAGTCATTCCGACACTAGCCAACGCAACCAGGCCCCAGTTAAGTCCACTTTTCACAGCGAATTCGAAGCCCTTTTGCAGCAGCCCCGGTGTTTGACCTGCAGCTGCAGCAAGATTGTTTCCGATTCGTTGATCGAACAGCGAACTCAGACCTGACGGCCGAGCTTCTACTAGGTCGGCAGGCGTTGGTAGATCAGATCGAGTAGAAGCGTCGAATGGAATCCAACCTGCGCCCCGGAAGTAGATTTCAGACCAAGCATGTGCATCCTGTGGTGTAAGCTTACTGGCACCCGAGTACGAGTTGTACTGACCTGGCAAGTAACCCGTTGCGACGCGCGATTGTAGGCCAGCAGAACGGGCCATTAGTGTGAGCGTTGTCGCGAAGTCGATTGCTGACCCTGGCAACTGTCCGATTATGAATTGGTTGATATCCGTCGAAGGCTGAAGGGGTGATTTCGCTTGTTCATCGTATTCCAGATGTTGAAGGTACGAAGTTAATGCGGAAGCCTTATCAAAATCGTTTTCTGCACCTTTGGTCAAAGCTGCCGTGAGTGACTGCAGTTCATGGGAATTAGGCGGAATTACGCCATATTCTCGACTTACCCATTCTGCACGGTCACGACGCAGAATATCTGGATCGGTTTCAGGCTGCTTCGATACAATCTGATACGTCGAGCCCGGAGTCAGAGACATACGCCCTCGATTATCACGCGGGACAGCAATCGCGAGCGGCTCGTATCCAGTCAGTAGATTTGTTCCGAGATTCTGTTGGAGGAAGTAGGTCTGCAGGTATCGATCTTGTTGAGTAGCGTCAGCAGACTGTCCGAATAGGGACTGGAACTTACGGTCATCTTTGATAGTTGAATACCACATTCCGAGGTTGTCATTTGCCTTCGGATCGAACGTATCGTAAGTTCGTCCACGCCAATAGCTGGCAACAGAACTACGTACAAACGCGACGCTGGCACCACCGCCGATTTCACCTATTAATGGCATTCCAGAGACATCACTGGTGAGGTCACTTGGGTCTCCTATGAAATCATTTTGCACGGCAGAACCGTCAATGAAACCACCCTGTGAGAAAAAATCAGGATCGATCTGTGGTTGGACCTGCTGGCCATCCTGGTCATTAAGTATGGACTGTGCCATCTCAGGATCGATATTTGGTAAAGGAGAATCTTGACCATTCACCGGTAAGAAAGCTGCTCGAGCCGCTTGCGGAGTATGTGAAGTGTCCCAAGGTAATATCATGAACGAAATGAAGGAAGCGAGAACTACTGCTAGTCCGGCTCCTGCCCAGTAAATCGCTGATCCGAACCGGTTACTGAATCCCTTCTCAGAGGCTCCTGAAGTCAGGTCCACATACTGCGCGGTGGCGAGAAAAATCACGACTATCGTCATGTAACCGCCCAATAGTCCGGCAAATTCGTTGCCGAAGGCTTTCTCCGCGGTAAAGAACATCACCAGCCCGCTGAACACAAGTTGAGTGTAAAGGCCAGCTCTGGTCCGAGCGTCAAATACTGAGGCAGCACCAGCTATCAACAGGAAGTTGGCCACCGGGATCCGGTTCCCCTGAAGTGCTTCCACCAACTCAAACCGCATGGTCACACCGGCCGTGATGATCGTCCCCGCGATCATCATCGAAATCCACGGCATGCGCTTACGAATTGCTTTCATCGCAACCCAATGCCCGACCAGAGTCACCGGAATAGCCAGCAACGGAATCGTCGATGACACACCGACGAAGTACATAGTCAGCGCTGCCCAAATAGTTGCCGCCGCTATAAGTACACGGACACGTAGAGACATCTCAGGACGATCGTTGAAGACTTTCCGGTACGCCTTGCCGAGAGTCGATTCATAACGTTGAAGAACGACAGAGTCCGGGGCTTGGTGAGCGGTGGTCATGCCGCCAGCTCCTCGGACTCGGTAGAAATTGGATCGAGCGAGGGCGTCGGTGCAACGGCTGTCGTGATGTCAACCCCGACTCCAAACTCCATTTTACGCACTGCATCAGACAACTCTCCGAATCGACAGGACATGGCGTTTACTCCGACCGAAGTCAGCGACTTCACTGTGCTGCCAGCATCATCACCGAGTGCGAACCCTTCGAAAATAACCGCAGCAATTTCGCACCCTGCACGCGCCATTGCTGAGAGTGATGTCAGTAATTTCGAATTGGATGAGTGAACAAATGCCAACACTCGTTCCCCACCGATAATCTCTTCTGCCCACAGCGACGCTGTTCCGGAGGGTTGATCTTTGATCTTAGCCAGATCGATCATCGCGTCCGACCAAGAAGTTCGAAGTTGCCCGGCATCTGTAGTGACAATCCTTACCGTTCCATTTGTTCCAACGAGCGGAACAATGGCAGTGGCGGCCATTCGTACGGCATAGTCAGATGGTCGATCAAGATCTGGAAATTTAGCATCACGGATCGGAAGTTCGTCCGCATCGACCAAGATAGCTACTGATCGTACCGACCATGAGTCGAATTCTTTCACTGCCAATCGACCGGTACGTGCCGAGTTACGCCAGTGGATGTTTCGGTAGGCATCACCGGCTACATATCTCCTCGTGCCTGCGACCTCGGTACCTGAGCGTGATTTCGAGACACCTTCGGATACACCCAAAGAAGTTTCGAGTATTCCGACCTTCGAAATATTCTCCCAAGAAGGGAACACGAGGACAGAATCAGTCGAAGTGAATTTACGACGACGACGGAATAATCCGAACAGTCCCATCGATTCAACAGTTACTTCCGATAGCTCGTGTATTCCGCGAGTGGTTAGTTTGGAGGCTGTGGAGCCTTGGGAACGGGCTCGTGCACCGACTCCAACTAGAACTAACGATTGGGCTACAGAGCCTCGCTGCGACTCTACTGAGTACTTAACATTCAACAGAAACCGTGGAATCCACCATTTGTTAGTGATCTGAAGGTCAATGTCGAGCGACTGGCCTTCTATAGGTCCAGCAAGATTGCTATGTGATGTGAATCGCTTCTCTCTCGTTACGTTGAGTCCGTACACAGAGATCCACGGTGTAACCGCAGAGAGAATAACCACTCCCCAGAGAACAGCATCAGCAAGATGCACCCAACCAACTCGTGTGGCACTAGCGATGAAGAATGCGGCTACTGCAGCAAGGACAAATCCAATGCCTCTGCGTGTAATCACGAAGGTTCAGCCTTTTCGGTATATTCCTCTGAGAACTGGTAGAAGTCGCTCATCCCTACGAAGGCACCTTCGTCTCGTCGATTGCACTACGAACGGCATCCTGTGCGGAAATGCTCGCTGCGGGTTGCATCATCAGTCTATGTGCGATCACATAGACTGCAATCTCAGAAACATCTTGCGGCTCAACAAACGCGCGTCCGTCCATGGCTGCCCACGCTTGGGCCGCCCGCTGGAGTGCGGCGCCGCCTCGCGGGCTAAGACCATTCCGAACCGCTGAGTTGGAACGTGTCTGACCTGCTAGCTTCACGATGTACTGTCTGATTTTGGCATCTACTTCGACCCGCTTGACCGTCTCACGCATTTCTACAATGCGTTCGGCTGAAATAACAGGAGCGGCTTCTGGCATGCCATACTGAGAACGAGTTAGGATTTCAACTTCTTGTTCTGGGGATGGTAGTCCCATGCCCATCGAAATCATGAATCGATCTTTCTGACTGTCAGGCAATGGGAACGTACCGTGACTTTCGGATAGATTCTGAGTTGCAATAACCATGAATGGTGAAGGCAGCTTTATCACGTCGCCTTCGATCGAAACCTGGTGTTCTGCCATCGCCTCAAGCAAAGCCGCCTGCGTACGGGGACCGGTTCTATTTATTTCGTCGGCTAGAACAATGTTTGAGAAGATCGGTCCTTGAACGAAATTGAATGTTGAATTCTTCATATCGAACACCGTTGTTCCCGTAATGTCGGTAGGAAGGAGGTCAGGAGTGAATTGGATTCGCTTGAAATCACAAGCAATCGCACCAGAAAGAGTTTTACCGAGAAGAGTCTTCCCCACACCAGGAACGTCTTCGAGCAGAATGTGACCCTCTGCTAGCAATCCAAGTATTGAGAGTTGAATAGTTTGTGGCGCCGCAACTACAACTCGTTGAATTTCCGTTGCAATCGTCTTTGCGTCATGGGCAAGTGCCCGGGCGATCGTGTTACCCGATGTCCCGATTGTGAAGTCGAGCACTGTGTGTTCACTGGGGGCGAGAGTGTTCAACGGTCGGGGCCTTCCTGCTGAGTTACCTATAGCCAGTAGATGATTACCTGCCACCGTGATCAGAAATCGGCGTGCAGCGCAGCTGTATGTGCGCAAGCCCTACCGGGGTTGAAAAACCCTGACGGTGGCTTTCGGACAGAAACCCAAACGCAACTCCCGGCCAGAGCGCATCAGGCATCGAACCGACATCCACCGCCAGGGCAGTATTACAAATATCCACCGCCGCAAATAATCTGTCGTCCGGTTTAGACGCCAGACTGTCGACGTATAAGGCCCACGCCTAATTGCGTAGTTAGAACAACACCTATGACGCGTCACCGTTGCGTGTAAACCCACATATTCCGTTTGATTTCGACATGCATAGCGTTCAGTGACGAATTGCCATTGCTAGAATCGCTGTCGATCATTAATGGGTGTGTGATTCTTGGAAGGATCTAATTTCGTGGCATTCACTCTCGGATACTCAACATATGCTCTTAAAATGCTTGATCCGTTTGAAGCTGTTCGACTCATAAAGGACGTTGGATATGATGCTCTCGAAATCTGTGCAGCTGACGGATGGCCATCTTCACCTACCAAGTTCAACAGCAACAAACAGACCGAATTGGGAAAACTCGCGCAAGATTTTGGTTTCGAATCACCGATCATATTTGCTTTGATCGATGTTTGTGTTCCACATTCAGACCGAGAGCCTGAGTTGGAACTGACTAAAAAGAAATTCGAAATGGCGCAGCGGCTCCACTTCGACGACTCTCCGATCTTGATCACAACAACGCCCGGTCATTCAGCCCCGCCTTGGGATTCTGGCAAAGATCAAATTCGTGATGCTTTCTTGTCACTCGCTGATATGGCAGCGGAATACGAAATAGTCGTTGCAATCGAGGCTCATGCTGGAACCGATTTTGAAACTCCAGAAAAGGCCGTTTGGATCATGGAGCAAACAAAGCACCCCAATTTGAAGCTAGATCTCGACATATCTCACTTCATCGTCGAAGGCAGCGAGATGGTCCATAGCATTGAACTAACTGCACCACACTCGGCGATGGTTCACATAAAAGACGGCGATAAGGTGAGCGGTCAAGTTCAATTCTGTTTGCCGGGTGACGGCAAAATCAATATCCCAGATTTCTTAACTGCACTGCGAGCCAACGGGCTGGAGAGCTTACCAGTATTTGCGGAGGTAAGCGTGATGCAGTCACGACAACCCGATTACAATCCACAAAGGGCTGCTGAATTTTGTTTCAACGCCCTAGACAGCGGTCGTCGGACTATCTCCTAGCAATCATAATTCTCTCTCAATATCCGAATGTATGAATAACCACTGGCAAAGATCAAAATACATACCATCCACCACCAGTCTATGCCGATGCGCGACCGCCGACGGGCACTCGGATTTTGGAGAGATTTACTTGGTCTGTAGATTATTCCGGCTCAGAAAAGGGGTGATGGACTGATCTGGATGCAGACGGCTGACGGCATGGTGGTCCACCTAGTCCAACGCCGTGTTGATTACACGCCGAACATTCACACGGCCTTCGAGGTCGAGGACTTCGAAGATGCACTAAAAGCGATGATGGAAGCCGGGATGGAGATTATCAAGGGTCCGATCGAACGAGTCGATGGTCAACGTGCTTTCTGCGTGTACGACCCTGAAGTCAATCGACTCGAATTCGCCACGAAGTGAGGCATCAAGTCATCGAACCGAGTCGCCGACGATATGGGATACAGTCGAGATGAAGACCACTAATCTCATTGAAAATGGGGGCCGAACTTGTTTCGTAACTAGCATGGTCAAAACGCTAAGCTCCCACTATCGTGGTTCTATACCAAGACGCCAAAAAAACAGCAGGTGTAAAAATTCGGCGTATGTGCCGAGAAACGCACACTCAACGACGAACACGTCGACGTGTTCGGAACTGATTCCGGTATCTCGGTCAATGTATCAAGTCCACTTGGTCAAGTTCTTTACCTGTTCTGTCAGAACTCAGCATCGGGGATGAATAGCATCATTCCTCATTTGCTGAGGAGATCTGTTCAAGTCCTGCTCACACTGCCGATGGACGCCCTTATCCAAGAGATACCATCGAACCCCACTTGAATTTCGTACATTCTATGGGCGGTGCCGCAATAAACGATTTTGCGAGTGCGCCGACTCGCCAGACTCCCTCCATTAGCAGGACGATATTTGCCGACAGGTGCTTGAGTCTAATGACCGACTTGTCGACTTTAATACAGCGACTGATCACCTGTTCAGGTCGATCGGACTTTGTGGTGAACGCAGAGTTCTGACAGAATCACGTTCATCGGACTAATATTGGCTCCGCCATATTTCAACGGGTGGCAATCTTTATCGGAAATATAAATGAAAATCACGGATGTTAAATTAATAGAAGCCAATGTTTGGAGATGGGTGCGGATCAGCACTGACGAGGGATTATCGGGCATCGGTGAAATGCACGGTGGATCAGGTGGAAGTGGTACGCCATACACGGTGGCAGCTGCGGTTCAGTACATGGCTGAGTATCTTATCGGCAAGGATCCATTGCACATCGAGAAACACTGGCAACACATGTTTCGGCGCCAACTCTTTCGCGGCGGTGCTGATCCGATGGCCGCAATCGGGGCTATCGATTGTGCTCTTTGGGACATCAAGGGCAAAGAGGCGGGCAAACCGGTGTATGCCCTGCTCGGGGGGCCAACACGTGAGCGAATCAGGCTCTACGTGCACCTGACAGGGGACAGTCCAGAAGCACTCGCCGACGATGCTCGTCGTCGGATCGCCGAAGGTTATACAGCGGTTCGCTTCTATCCGTTAGGGCAGTTCAATCACGGAGAATTTGAAAGTGCCAGCTATACGGCGATCGCCCGTATTGCAGAGGATAGAGTACGCGCCGTGCGTGAGGCTGTCGGATCCGACATCGACATGATGATCGACGTCGTCAATCGGTTAACACCACCAGAGGCTTTGCTCGTAGCCCGCGCCTGCGAGCCTTACAACCTCTATTTCTTCGAAGATCCCATCGAGCCGGACAATATGGAAGCACTGGCGGAGTTCAGCAGGCGTGCTCCCATGCCGGTCGCCGCTGGTGAGCGGCTTCAGACGATATACCAGTTCAGTGATCTTCTTAGCAGGAATGCAGCCGCGTTCATAAGACCCGATATTTCGCTCGCAGGTGGCATAACCGGAATTAGAAAAATCGCAGCCCTCGCTGAAGCAAACTACGTCGGTGTCATCCCACATAACCCAATGGCGGCTATCGCTACAGCATCTTGCGCACATCTCGACGCAGCCCTGTCCAACGTTCCGATACAGGAATATCCCGGTGACGAATGGGAAGGTCCCAAACTTGATCTAGTCCCTGAACCTCTTGAGTTCGACAATGGCTACCTGATTTTGCGAGATACTCCGGGCCTTGGCGTTGAACTGAATGATGAGGCAGTTAAGCACTATCCGCCTGTATCCTTTGATCGAGCTCCGGTGATGAATCGAGACGGTTCATTGCGGGATTATTAGGATCTATTCAGATAGAGAATCTGATCGATGTTGGTCAGGGTTTTAGTTCAATACATGCTTGCTGACAACCTCGACTTCCTAATAACAGCTCCAGACCTCATCTGCCCCGCCACCGGTGTTAGCGGACCGGGGATTATTGGAGTGCGGAATGGTTTGATCTCCCTCGTTGGATCCTACCCCAATCAAGACATACAGCGAGCACGGTCAACGCTGGACATAAAAGAAGGTGTTGTGCTGCCTGGCTTGGTTGATTTGCACGCTCATCCGGCCCTGAGTGGATCTAAATTCGGAATCAACCCAGATACTTGCCTAATGCCCAACGGGTCAACCACTGTGCTTTCACAAGGTGATGCTGGAGCACGAAACCTTGACGATTACATCACTCAGACAATCGAAGCTGTTAGAACGCGAGTGAAATTGGCAATAAATTTCTGTGCAGAAGGTGAAGCAAACCCTGCGGGCCGGTTTTTCAGCCTAGATGAGGCCAGTGTTTCCGAGTGTGTGACTGCAATAAAGCGCGGAGGTGAGCATATATGGGGCATCTCCTTGAACATCGCGCTGATCCGCGGCAAAGATGTGGATCCGCTTGAGGTCATGCGTCGAGGAATGATCGCAGCGGACAGGTCAGAACGCCCAGTGATATTTGGGGCAACGAAGAGCAAACATGTTCCTCTGGCCAAACAGCTAAATCTGCTCAGATCGGGAGATGTTATGACCTATTGTTTTCATGCTGGTGACGGAAGCATTGTGCAGGATGGCAGGGTGTTGGACTGTGTTTGGGAAGCTCGAGATAGAGGAGTTCTGTTTGATGTTGGTGATGGTGTCGCTGCCTTCGGCTTTGAGGCTGCGGAGGTTGCGATAGCAGAAGGATTCATTCCTGACACGATTTCCACGGATTACTACCGACATCATCTCGTGAATGAGATGGAACACGACCTACCGCTTGTAGTTTCAAAGTTAATTGCAGCGGGGATGAGTGCCGAACAGTGCTGGCCCCGAGTCACATCTATACCTGCTCAAGTACTTGAAATAGGCGACACCATAGGGCGATTAGAGCGGGGTGCTCAAGCAGATATCTGCGTACTAAAGCAAGATAATAGACCGGAGTCGTTGAGCGATGGGCATGGTCAGGTGAGAATGGGTCGTCGCTGGCGACCAATCACTACGATCAAGTCTGGGATAATCGTGAATCCGACGGAAGATTTTCAGGGTCAGTCAGGCCCTGACTGACCCTGAACGACTCACTAACTCGAACTTGGCGAAGCCGAGTATCCGTTTAACTCGATCAGGCGTCGAAATTAGTTGGGACATGAATCTGACAGAACCGTAGTGCTGCGTTTACTGGACCGGCAAGTCGGGATCTGTGACTGCATCAATTGGACTTTGCCAGCCTGAACTGTTGCTTCTTGCACTTGCTCACCGTTTCCTCACGAATTCCGCATTGACAGCTGGTAGATTTGCAGAATGATGTGACCAGAACGATGGGGAGTTAGCGATGCAACCAATTCTCACTAGGTCGACCACAATTGCAGGACTCATCGTCGTTGCAATCGTTTCGACCGCTGTCCTTCTCTACGTCTCGATTACAAGAGAATTTTTGCCTGGCATTGTCGAACTGACTACTGCCCTGTTCGGTGTTCTGATATTCATCATTATTACGCTTGTTCCTCGTAGAACTCGGCATGCAATGCGTCAACGATTGAACAACGTCGGAGTCGACAAGGTCGGTTTCGTTGCTGCAGCAGTAGTTGTACTGGCCGTGACGGCGGTGTTGGCGATACAGTTCGAGCGATTCCCATGGCCTGCACCGCTGATTCTAGTTGCCTTGTTATTAACGTTTGTGGTACGGGGGAATGGCGACGTCTGAATTTACTTGATGAAGGGTCACAGACAATCTGGTGGACTGAGTACAGTTCCCTGCAAAGTTCTGTCAGAACTTAACGCTTACAGCAGGTTCCAGCCGGCCTGCATACATGATCGATACTTACATTTGAGCCGACAATTCGGTCACTAGAGTCGTTCACTTGTCTTCACAAACCTCTCTTCGAAGATATCTGGATAGGAGGGTCTATCTACGATCGCATGTAGTCGGGTTATTAGAGCCTGAAAAGTGTTCCCGTAATTTCTGCGTGTTCAGCAACATCAATCATCTTCACCTTGTTAGGACGCGCTTGGTTCGGCAACTGCCACGGCCATCCACCCACACCGGTCCGATACAGATGTACTACCCAAGTAGCCTCATGGAGCGTGCGACAACGTGAACGAAGTAGGAGTTGACTGGAAGTTAACGTAGATAGGCAGTGCGGGCTGGACATGAACAGATCCCCTCAACAAATTAAGGAAGATGCTATTCTGCCGTGATGCTGAGCTCTGATAGAACCAATTAAAAGACCCTGCAGTCGAAATTTCGACTGCAGGGTCTTTTTGTATGCTGGCCGACGACTCTGAAGTTATCAGAGAGAATTAATTGAGCGCATTGACAAATTTGCAACGGTGTCATCCGTCTGACTTCACCCGGCTGACTGAGAATCCGATTATTCGCCCAAATATGGATGATCGTATGGGCGACAACGTAAATGGGCCTTCTCTGACAAGGGTTCCATCTTGGGTAGCTCGTCCATTTGGCAAGTACTATCTGTACTTCGGGCATCACGATGGTGATTACATCCGTCTGGTATACGCTGATGAGATTGCTGGACCTTGGCAAATTCACGCTGCTGGTACGTTAGGTCTTAACAATTCGCACTTCAATGGACATATTGCATCACCTCATGTGCACGTTGATGAATATTTGCGGCAGATCCGAATGTACTTCCACGGTCGGATACGCGTAGTGGTGAGCGAGGAGTTCACTCGACCCGCCTTGCAACGTCAATCGACGGGCTCGATTTCACCGCAAATCCAGAACCTCTTGGAAACCCGTACTGGCGGGTGTTCAAATGGAACCGCTATCGCCACGCGATCGGCATGCCGGGAGTATTCTACCGATCTCTCGACGGGATCTCCGAATTCGAAATGGGACCTACCCTGTTTGATGCGGACATGCGGCATTCTGCGGTAACTGTTCATGGGGCGGAGTTGGACGTTTACTTCACAACCGTTGGTGATTCTCCCGAACGAATCCGACGATCCACGATTCACCTAGCTGATGACTGGATGAAGTGGGAAAGTTTCTCCTCCAACAGACGTGCTACGTCCTGAATTTGAATGGGAAAGCGTTTTCGAACCACTGGAGCCTTCGTCGAGAGGGCTGGTACACGGCTAAGTGAACCAATTGAGAGACCCCGCAATATTCGACGACGGTCGCACTTACTTGCTCTATTCAATTGCAGGTGAAAACGGAATAGCTATAGCGGAGATGTCTTAGCGGTTCTGGCAGATCCATCCTTCTGTACACGAACAGACAATGCCAGTAGGCCACCCAGTGCGAATATCCCGGATACGATCCAGAAGGAAGTCTCGTAACTACCGGTAAGGTCGAAGAATCTACCTGCCACTATCGGTCCAATCAGAACAGGAACCGTCGCCAGCACCATCGTTACCACGCCCTGTATCGAGCCGAAATTCCGTAGACCGAAAGTTTCCATAACTACGAGCGACATTAACGGACCAATCCCTCCGAAACCTGCACCGAAATACACAATTGCTGGCCACACAAGTGGAGACGAACCCGCGAGCGTAACTAGGATGACCCCTGAAGACATAATGGAAATTGCGATCACGAAAGAGATCCGTGCTGTTAGTCGCTCGCTAACTAATCCCCAGCTAATCTTGCTAGCAAGTGCGGTTCCTGCCAGAACTGTTAGTACAAGAGTCGCTTTTGACGATCCCCATCCCACCGATTGCATATGCGGAATAAGTTGCGTCATGAATGATGGGTAGCTAAATCCAGCACAGGTGACTCCCGCCAGCAGTAGCCAGAACGTTCGGGTACCTATCGCCTCTCGAAATGAATAATCGCCTAAATGGGCAGCATTTTCATTGATTAACCTGGATTCGGGGAATGGTAGGTCGTTCGATTGGGGCACACTACGGACAATGAACCAAACTGCAATCGCGATGATCATCACTCCGGCGCCGATAATCGCGTATGCCAGTCGCCAGCTTTGAGCCTGTATAACCAGACTCAACAGAGGTACGCCGACAAGGCCGAATACGTTATTGCCGGTTATCGCCGTTCCCATCATACGACCGCGAGTATCGGGGAACCACGTGCCTACTAGCTTACCGATTGGCAAGAACGTGCCAGGAAATCCGACTGCCAGCAGCGCACTGAGAGCGTACCAGTGCCAGAGTTCGGCCATACCCGCTCGTAAGAGAAACGAGACAGCGACTATTATGAGCGACACCGTCATGATCAAGCGCGAACCGTATTTATCAACACCCCAGCCAATCAGAGGGGACAGGAGCCCAGAGATAAGGCCAATCGAAAGCGAGAGGTTTATCTGCGTCCGCGTCCAACCGAATTCCCGCTCCAGGGGTTCGACGAACATACCAAAACCATATTGGGATCCGCCTGATGCGAACGCAGTCGTGAAAAACGACGCCCAGATTATCGCCCAGCCTCGCGACATGGGCCATGTTCTTTTACCTTGATTCGGAAGTCGATCCACAGGTGATTCTGTTTCATGAGTTAGTTTTGACCCAGATCGAATCTTTTATCTTTCGATCAGGGACACGGTTGGAAAGGACGATTATGGCAACTATGTAGCCAAGTGGATAGAAGACCGCCTGTCGACTATCGTCCCAAAAATACATCGAACACCAACGCTCTCGTTTGACCAGTCACACCAGGTTCTGTCAGGACTCTGTGTTCAAGGCAATTCGGTGCCAGATCGAATCAATCCGATGCTCGATTTTATATATCCACGAGCGGACGTTGTTCGCTGATTGAATGGCCAAATTTTCCAGGCGCGCCCTGAGTTCTGACAGATTAATATACCCACTTGAGTCACCGGTCACCTCTTGATTGCCGAGAGGCCATTTTGAATACCTTCAACCGCCCATTTGGCCGACGGATGCGTAAAGAACTTGAATCCCTTTTCTACGAAGAAATTGGGGTCCATTTCGGGCGGAATGAAGTACATTCCGGAAACCACGTCATGCCTCTTGCATGCGGCTGCAATCTTGTCGAGACCGTTTTGGTACGTGTCGGATTGGTAATCCAAAGGAACCTTAAGCTCGATCGAGAGATCCGATGGACCCACCAAGAGTACGTCGATGCCAGGAACGCTGAGGATTTCGTCAAGGTTATCGATTGCTTGTTGAGTTTCAATCATCGGAATGATTAGAAGCTCTTCATTCACCATGTCCAAATAGCTTCGGTAGTCGGTAACTTCGCCAAACTCACCGCGTGGTCCGGAGTGGCTTCGATCACCATCAGGCGAATACTTGCAGGCTCGCACCATGGCTTCAGCTTCTTTTTTTGTGTTGATCATCGGCAAGATTACGCCCATCGCCCCAGCATCTAGTGCGAAGCAAATGAGATCAGCCTGGTTGGCACTTACTCGAATGATTGGTGTGGCTTTTTTTCCTTTTATTGACTGGATCGACGGAATCAACTGTTTGACTTCTACGGGTGTGTGTTGCGTATCGAACAGGAGAAAGTCGAAACCAGAATCAGCCAACATGGTCATATCGCTAAATGCTGATCCGGCAGTTCCAACAACGGTTTTGCCAGACTTCAAAAGATCCCTAACAACGTTCATATGAATAAGTTCTCCGGTTCTCCGACATTAAAATGTTAGCGGAGATCACACTAGTGGACTATACGTATCTCCGGCACGGCGCATTGTTGCACACATTTCAACTGAGCCTAGTAAAACAACGCATTCTTCCGTCGAACGGACCCAGGATTCAGGTCACGCGCCGTCGAGAGATCGAGTTGAAGCGGTTCAATCAGACATCCATCTGTATTACTAGATCGATGAAATCTGTGGCGGATATCTCAGCCTCTGGCGCAGCGAGCAGATCCGGCTTACGTTCTGAGATTCCATACTCATCTGCCCTTCGTACGAAAACCGTCGACAATCTCGTTTGTTTTGCCGCCGCGAGATCGTGATTGTGGCGGCCGTCATCATGAGTTCATGAGGCTCGATACCCAGTAATTCGGCTGCCAGCAGGTAAATCTTAGGGTCTGGTTTATAACTTCCTGCGAGCAAACCAGCGAACACACAGTCCATGGCAGGCCACCGTACTTCGCCATGTTTACAAGGAGTCCAACATTCACGTTGGAAAGTGTGCCGATGACAAATTTAGACTTAATTCGGGTCAATCCTTCCACCGAGTCTGCCCTCGGGTCTAGTCGGTGCCATGCTCGATTCAGATGGATTGTTTCCAGTTCCGACAGTCCGACGATCCCGTACTCGGCGAGAAGTAGATCCAGCCACTCTCGATACATCTGATCTGTAGTCTTCCACTCAGCTTAACCGCTGCGGAAGGCGTTCATTCCGTCGTGGTACCCAGCTCTTCACCGATCAGCGAAGGCTTGCCAATCACCGTCGATACCGAATTTTTTACCTACCTCGACGATCTCGCGGGTGATCGACTTTCGCCAATCTACAACTGTGCCGAAAACGTCAAATACCAGCGCCTTGACGTGACTGTTTGATCCTTGATCCAAATTTGTCCTCTTCGAAATTAGTCGGTCGACATCAATACTTCACCTGCCATAATTTCGACTCGATCGAGACGGACAACGAATGCGACACCGTTCTGTTCAGGATCATGATCGAGCTCGGCCTTTACCGTGCGCCCCATCTCTTCTTCCCGAATCTCATCGTTCCTGTGGAGTTCGGCACGTCTGAAGAATTTCCATGCCTGTCTCGTTGCAGGGTTTCGATAGAGAATCACGAGATGCGGATTCGATTCGAAGTTCCCTACGCCTTGCCTGAATGAACGTTCCCAGTACGCAAGCGAATCAGCACCAAAATCCATCACGCTACTTCGGTAGCCAATTCCGGGTTCACCATCGGCCGATGCAGTTGAAACAATGCATGGGACTTTGTCCGTTAGTGCATTGTTAATGGCGGATTTCATTTCATCAGTTAATTCGATCAGTGCCAGCCCTTACCCATTCAGCCGCCTCCACTTTCTCAAGCTCGTGACTTCTTTTGGTGGGTTGAGTCTTGACCCCATGGCAGTGTATGAGACTTCGGCAACATAAACCGAGCCTTCAGAGTCGACCGCTATTCCGTGAGGGGAAATACATTGGTCTGGAGCAACGCCAGAAGTTCCAGCGCCAAAATTCAATATTTCATTGAACGATTGATCTAGAACTCGGATTTTCAACCCCAGCCCTGGAACACCTTCCTGCACTTCAGGAGGGCGTGTTTCGGTGAGGTAAATGGAACTATCGTCACCCCGACCAAGCGATATGGCCTGTGTTCGATGGAAGTGATGTTGCTCGATGTATTCGCCATCTTCTGTGAACACTTGAATTCGAAAATTTTCTCGATCACAGACCACAACGCGACCGTCACCAAGCACAACAAGGTTGTGAGGAAGACTGAATTGCCCGGGACCCGTTCCGGGCTCTCCCCATGAACTAATGTGCTCACCGTCGGGCGTAAAACGATGTACTCGAGAATTTCCATAGCCATCGGTTACATATATGTCTCCGGAAACCGGGGAGACATACGCGTCGGTCGGACGGTTGAATGGGGCGCCTTTCTGCCAATCTGAAGGCTCACCGTGTGCACCAATCACGAATTTAAATTCACCGCCGATGCTGGTTTGTTTTACCGTGTGTCCAAAATCGTCCACCAGCAACAGATTACCTTCTGGCGTGACGTGTACACCATGCGGTCGCAGGTAGTCACCGACTCCCCACGAATTCAAGAAATTACCGTCGCTGTCGAATACCACCATTGGCGTATTTCCGCGGTTGAATACGTAAACTCGATCATTGCTGTCTACGGCGACGGAAGTTGCCTCTTTGAGAGTGATTCCATGAGGAACCGCAGGCCAACCTTCTACTGGCTCGAAGGCTGTCGATGATGTCGGTTTAGTTGACATGTGAATTGTCCTCTGACTCTCGTCTGATTCTGCGAAACAGAGAATACGCTCATACGGGGAGTTGTTCGACTATTTGCCTCTATTCCGAGGTAATTCGACTCTTGACGGTTGGGTATTGAGCCTGTGAGTAGAATGCCGCGTAAGAACGGTCAAGAACTTGCAAACGACTTTCGATGCTGGGTTCACTGCCAGCCGGTTCACCGAAGATGGCACTAGTCCATATATGACAGAAGGCCTCGAACATGGCTGATCGAATAAGACTTGGAATTATCGGCGCGAGCCCCACTGTCGGTTGGGCACATCGAGCTCATTTACCAGTGGTCCCGGCAGCAGCGGGATTCGAGCTAATGGCAGCCTGTACAACTCGTATGGAGACGGCCAACCAATCAGCACGTCAGTACGGTGCGATGATGGTATTCGATGATTACAAATCAATGCTCGCACACCAAGAAATAGATGCGGTCTCTATCGAATTGCGAATGCCTGCCCACTATGAAATAACCAAGGATGCGATCAACGCTGGCAAGCACGTGTTCGCTGAATGGCCGCTGGGTCGTATGAGGATGCTCGTGAACTCGTTTAGAGCGAAGGGCGTGCGCACAATCGTGGTATTGCAGTCGAGAGCCGCTCCTGCCGTAATGCACATGAAAGAATTAATTGATTCTGGTTACGTGGGTGAGATCCTTTCTTGCTCACTTCGACAAATTGGTTCATGTGCCCTGACGAGAGATTCCGGACGAACTTGGCAGCGGGACGTAGAACTTGGAGCAAACACCTTAACGATTTCCGCAAGGCACGTGATCGACGCGCTGCGGTTCGTCGCCGGTGAATTCAAACAGGTTTCAGCAAAGCTCACGACTCAGGTATCTAAATGGCATGAGACTGATACCGACGAGATGGTCGACGTCACATCGCCAGACAATATCCTCGTCAATGGGATTCTTGAAAACGGTGCCGCGGCGTCCGTTTATGTCGCAAGCATTCCGTTTGCTGGCAATGGACTGAAAATGGAGATTTTTGGACGAAATGGGACCCTGAAGGCAACTTCGGGTGGTTCCACAAATGTAGGCCCAGTAAAGCTATAAAGTGCGCAGGGTAGCGATGATTTGGCCGATATTAACATTCCTGATCACAACAATTATGTCAGTGAAGCCCCGCGACGGCCCGGCGTTCAATGTATGGCAGACATACCACCAGTTTGGAAAGGGAATCCAGAGCGAAGACAGCAGTTATCCAGATTTTGACACCGTTGTTGAACTACATGTTTCGCTTGACGCTATCCGTCAATTATCGGATGAAGGTAGAGCGGTCGAACTGTAGGGCTTATGTTGGGAACGAACACACGACCTGCGGATTAAAAGGCAGTGTCCGAAACGGTAGCCGAGTTGCATTCCGGTTAAAAATTTTTGGGAATTCTTCTGAAAATTAAGACTTATAAGCAATCTTCATTCGTCGTGGTGCGACTATGAATCACTCTTAATAACAGGCTGCACTGCCCTATACTCCAGACTTCGATTTCTAGCGCAGTTAGTGAAATCGGTTCACGGATTCGACTCAGAGGCGAAATGGCTATTTTACAATGACCGAAAACATCTCTAAAGACCTGCTAATGCTCATGCTCGAACGCATGTGGCGTATACGTCATTTCGAACTGAAACTGACTGAGATGTATAACGAAGGTGAGATCGGTGGTGTGCATCTGTACATAGGCCAAGAGGCGGTCGCTGTTGGTGCGTGCGTAGCCATGAAAGATTCTGACTACATTGCAGGAAACCATCGCTCACACGGCCACCCCATTGCGAAAGGTGCAAACCTGAAAAAGGCGATGGCTGAGATCTTTGGGCGGATTGACGGCTACTGCAAAGGAAAAGGCGGCTCAATGCACCTTGCAGACTTCTCCGTCGGCATTCTGGGCGAGTCAGGCATTGTTGCCTCCTCTGTGCCGGTTGCTACCGGGGCGGCACTAGCTTCTAAGCTGCAGAAACAGGATTTCGTATCCGCCGTATTCTTCGGCGACGGCGCGTCAAACCAAGGAGCTTGCCATGAGTCGATGAATCTCGCCTCGGTATGGAAGCTTCCGGTTATCTTTATATGCGAGAACAACCAGTACGCGGTTACAACTTCGTACCGAGACACGGTAGCCGTCGAACACATCTCAGACAGAGCTTCGGCGTACAACATGCCAGGAGTGTTAGTAGACGGACAAGACGCTATTGCTATGTACGAAGCAACTGCAGAGGCTGTTCAACGTGCTCGCAACGGCGAAGGCCCCACCTTGATCGAAGCGCTCACTTATCGTTTTGAAGAACATTCCCTCGGTCTTGAGAAGATTCGGAAGTCCGAGTACCGCGATAACAGTGAAATTGAGGAATGGCGTCTTCGTGATCCGCTTGACCTACTTACTAAGAGCATCGTAGACAGTGGCACAGGTACGCAGGCGGAGTGCGACGCGATCAGCGCGGCTGCACATGCTGCCGTGGAAGAAGCTGCTGTATTCGCTCGCAACAGCCCGTTTCCTGACGAGTCAGAGCTGTACAAGGACATGTTCGCCAGCGAAATGCCTGTAGTTTAATCGGTCTCGTTCACCTAATTGCCAATGTGCTCTACTCACGAGCACTTCTCCTTTCAACAACATCGATCAAAAAGTTTGGATATACACTGATGGCAGAAAAAATGTTCATGCAAGCGTTAGGCATGGGAATTGCCGAAGAGATGCGCATAGATCCGAAGGTCTTTTTGATGGGCGAGGATGTGCGTGCCAGCGTTTATGGAGCTGCAAAAGGGCTCTACGACGAATTTGGCGATGACAGAGTCCTCAACACACCTTTGTCTGAGAACGGTTTTTTGGTGCAGCAGTAGGCGCAGCAGCAGTAGGAATGCGGCCGATTGTTGAAACCCTAACGAGCTTCATGTGGGTTGGAATGGATCAACTGGTTTCACAGGCTGCCAAGATGCGCTATATGTTTGGCGGACAAGCGACGCTGCCTGTGGTCTACCGTGCAGTCATGTACTACGGTGGCGGCTCTGCTGCTCACCACTCTGACCGTTCATTCCCCGTTTTTATGAACATCGGTGGCCTCAAGATTGTCGTGCCTGGCACTCCCGCAGATGCGAAAGGATTGATGAAGACCGCTATTCGGGACAATGACCCCGTTATCATTTTCGAGGACGGAACTCTGTTGGGTTCAAGAGGAGAGGTACCCGACGATCCAGACTTCACAGTGCCTTTTGGTGTTGCGAACGTTTTGCGTGAAGGTACGGATGTAACAGTCGTTGCGATCGGCGGCTCAGTGCCCCACGCGCTGGCGGCCGCTGAAGAGATGGCGAAAGAGGGCGTATCGGTAGAGGTCATAGACCCGCGGACACTTGTACCACTAGACAAGGAGACAATCCTCAACTCAGTAGGAAAGACTGGCCGGTTAGTGGTAGCTGACCCGGCGGCAAAGGTCTGCAGCGCTGCCAGCGAAATCATGTCGATAGTTGGTGAGGAGGCATTCTGGGATCTTCAGGCGCCAATGCAGAAAGTGGCGTCCAAACAGGTGCATATTCCGTTCAGTCCAGCTCTTGAGAAGCTGGTCTACCCGACTAGGGACGGCATCATCGACGCGATCAAGAGGACTCTGGGCTAGAGAGACGTTTGTTTTGCTTCTGCGGACACATTCAGACCTTTGTGATCGAACCGAATTCAACAAGAAAATCGCACTTAACAACCAGGACATGGAATGAAAATCACATCGATCGAAACTTACCCCGTTGGCGCTGGTTGGAAGAACTGGCTTTTCGTTCGTGTGATGACGGACCAAGACGATCTCTACGGAGTCAGTGAAGCCACGATCAACGGGTTTATCAAGACCACTGAAACTGCAATCCATGAACTCTCCCATCTTGTAATAGGCAGGGATCCTCGCGATGTAAACGCGATCTCCCGAACAATCATCGAGACCGTCCAGGATGCCGGACACATTCACCGCCTTGCAATGTCCGCAGTCGAAGTGGCGTGCTGGGACATACTTGGAAAATCACTGGGTGTACCCATTTACCAGTTACTCGGCGGAAAACAGCGTGAATCAATTCTTGGATATGCGAACGGATGGTATCGTGCGGAACGAACTCCCGAAGCGTTCGTGGCCGCAGCCAACAAAGTCGTGGAGCTCGGATTCAAAGCGGTGAAGCTTGACCCCTTTGGAGTGTCGTTTGGGACCATTGACGAAGCAGACTTGCAACTCAGTTATGACATTCTTGCAGCGCTCCGTACACGATTTGAACCAGGCTTCAAAATCCTGATCGACGTTCACAGCCGATTTATCCCATCGGAATCTCTAAGGGTCGCCAGAGCTCTCGCACCACTTGACTTGTATTGGTGGGAGGAACCCACAAAAGACGAACGTGAAGCTTTGACCAATGAAATCGCCTTGCAGAGTCCCATCAGAATTGCCACTGGAGAGCAATTCGACAAAATCGGCCAGTTCGAAACCCTTGCTCAAGCTGGCGGGGTCAGCATCTGGCAGCCTGAACCGATGTCTCTGGGTGGAATCACCAACACCATCGCCGTAGCCAATATAGCGCGCGCAAATAACGCCGTGATCGCTCCTCACCAGAGCGGAGGACCAGTAGCAACTGCGACCTGTTTACAACTAGCAGCGTGTGTTGAAAATTACATAATCCAAGAACACTTCGATGCGACAAACGAAGCGTGGACTCGTGATTTAGTCACCTGGCATCCGGTGATCGATCAGTCGAACGGGCACTTGAGTTTTCCAACGGCGCCAGGGTTAGGAATCGATATAAATCTCGAAGCAATAAAAGAACATCCGTACGACTCGGACGCATTTTTTAATTTGCACGAAGAAGGCTGGGAACAACGGATCGGCTCACGTGACAGCAAGTAGTACTCAAACCTGAGAAGGCGAGTTAGCGCGAGGCACGAGTTTGGTGGACCCTGTCAGGATCGAACCGACGGCCTGCGGATTAAAAGTCCGATGCTCAACCCGCAAACGAATGTCTAATCTGACGAAACACATTTGTGCAAAAAACCACGTGAATAGATAATTTCGACCCAATTACTGCTGGCACCCTCAACACCGTCTGGATCTAGACTCCAAGTACAAATCTGATCAACTCGACTGATTTTGGTGATTGTCGGACACGAAAAAACCTTGGGTTTCTCTAGGATTTCCTCTAATTCAATGGCAATGTGAATGCCACGGATGGATTTGAACCGCCGAACAGAGGTTTTGCAGCGATAATCCTATAGAACGCCAAAATCCGATTAAGTACGATTATGAGTTCAATCACAGGGTTTTGATTCCGTTGAAATTCGCCTAAATAGGTCAAAGTAAATCCGCGGTGGCTGTCAATTTTCAAACGTGTATCGCTGTGAAAAATGTGTGAGCAAAATACCCCAATCAGCATTTTGGTTATATACCTTGAATGACAAGATTTTTTGGCGTCGCACCATCAATTACCCTCTGCATATTCTCGAAAGCAATTCCGACCCGGCGTGGGTAACTCTCATAGGTTTGCCCTGCCAGATGCGGTACCACCACCACGTTGTCGAGTTGGAGAAGTGGGTTGTTGGGCGGAGTAGGTTCTTGCTCGTATACATCCAGACCCGCTCCCCATATCCGATGTTCTCGCAATGCCTCCAATAACGCATCCTCCTGCACAACTGGACCTCGGCATGTGTTGATCAGAATTGCCGACCGCTTCATCAGGGCAAGTTCGTTACCCCCGATAAGCCCGTTAGTCGAATCGTCCAACGGTATGTGCAATGTCACAATGTCAGACTCGGACAGTAGGTGGTCAAGATCGACCCGTCTTGCACCGAAGGCTTTCTCTGCTTCTGGCTTCGCTTCGATATCTGTGTAGATTATTTCGGTATTGAAACCTTTCACCAGTCGAGCGGTAATAGATCCGATATTTCC
The DNA here is from genome assembly GCA_013204545.1 of Chloroflexota bacterium. GTDB lineage: Bacteria > Chloroflexota > Dehalococcoidia > Lucifugimonadales > Lucifugimonadaceae > Lucifugimonas. The sequence goes on from JABMNN010000093.1 coordinate 55,752, forward strand.
GAGACCGACTATGCCGACCGTCTTGCCTTCAATCTCATATGTGTCGTGTCCTACCGCACGATCGACAATCCAGTTACCGTTCCTCAGAGCGCTATCTGTCCAAACCAGATGACGGTAGAGCGAGAGCATCAGGGTGAGAGCGAGTTCAGCCACTCCCTGCGAGTTTGTTCCGCTTGCGTTGGCGACAGCAATTCCGAGTTCGCCCGCGACCGATACAGGAACGTCGTCGGTTCCTGCGTGAAGAGACTGAACCAATCGTAGATTTTTTCCTGTACGGAGAATCTCAGGAGTGATCTTGCCGTAGAAAAACATTAAGAAATCAGCACCCGACACCTCAGCATGCAGTTCGTCGGTTGTCGTGGTCAGTGGATCGAGAATCACGACGTCCCATCCGGCCGGTGACAGCGATTCTACAATGCCATGTACTACCGACTCTCGTGGAACGTATGCAACTACTTTAGGCAAATCTATCTCCTGATATTCACAACTTTGGTCACACCGTAAAAAGTCTCTTTATACTACCGGCGCGATCGAAATGTAATGATCGAGACAGACATGAGTGGGCGTTTCGGATCTGGGACTCGACAGTCTAGTGACCGGTAATCACGAATCTGACAGAAGCCACTCGAGTTGACGGGCACTGTGGGGATCAAATTCATGACCGCCGAATTAAAAGTCCGATGTTCATTGATGTTATGGGTTAGACCTGCTGATTCGACAAAAACGACTGACACTCGTCGGGCATTTCAGGTGGAATAGTGACGAGATAATGCGCTTACAGACTTGCCGCCTCCGATACATTCCGTCTCAACAGCCAACAGAAACCTATATTCGAATCCCAAACCCGAATCGCCTGCTAGCTTTGAATCCCAGTTCCTGTGCAGTAGACGAAGCATATCGCTGGACCATTTCATTACTGCTCCACCCGGTAATCTTCATAAGGTCAGATTCACTCCCGCCGTCAGCTAGCCAGTAGTGTGCGAAGACGTGTCGAAACGTGTGGAGATTGACGGTGCGCAAGCCCAGCTTGTTCAGCCCGACACTCCAGCATTTGCCGAAGACCATCGTCCGTCTCGACCCTTTTTACCCAATCACAACCAGCGCAGGTCAGAGTGCGGGCTTTTCGCCCTTGCTCTAATATAGCGATCGAGCGCTTTGACCGTTCTTGGATCTAGCGGAACTTAACGATCACGTCCGCCCTTTCCGAGGACCCTTGCGACTCCGACGTCGAGGTCAAGGTCGTTTTCGAGTGGGTTGTCAGGGTCGAACCTAAGGTTCGCGATCTCTTGTCGCCGCGCTCCGGTCGTCACAAAAAAATCTGAGGATTGGTAAGATCACGCCGCTCCTCAAATCCTTTGCCTGTACAAACCTTGAGAAGAGAGGATATGTCTTCTGGTGCCAGTACACGGACTTGCTTCTCTGGAACCTTGGGGGACTTCATGTTCACCATAAGGCTCGACTCTGTTGAGATTTCTCCATCTTCAATGGCCCATTTTAAAAATGCTCGCAACCCTCCGAATCGGTTGGCAGCGGTCGAAGGAGTCCACTTCTCAAGTTGGTCAGCGATATAGTGCTCAACGTGCCCCCGCTTGAGCTTTCCGAGATACACTGGCACCCTCGGTCTCGGACGAATTATGCGAGTTGCGTACAGGCCTCTAGATAGGTCTTGATCGTCTTCGGACTCTTGTTAGAAGCGAGCAGATGTTGCTTAAAGCTGGTGATATTTATGGTGAGATCACCGGTAGTTTCGGTAGACTGTTTATGTGCCATATAGACCTTCCGCGCGATAATTTTTTATGGATTTTCCAAAATTATCAGGTGTAAGAGCGCTAAGCGCACCTGCTGTTTGGTTTCAGCAGGTGTAAAAAAGAACCAAATCCACGCCAACGTAGCTCAGTGGTAGAGCAGCTGTTTCGTAAACAGCAGGTCGGAAGTTCAATCCTTCTCGTTGGCTCCATCTCAACTCAAACTAAAAAGAACCCTCGACAATTTTCGAGGGTTCTTTTTATGTCTTATTCGAATGTGTTACTTGATTGTTCGGCGATAAAGACAGGAATTATACGATCTGTTTTATCTTGATAATCCTGATACGGAGGGTAGGCTGCCACGGCGAGATCCCAAAGTCGGTGTTTCTCGTCTGGGTCAGAAATCTCTCGAACGCGCATAGAGAAAACCTCTGTTGCGTCGCGAATTTCGACATCAAGATCAGCTTTCAGATTGTGATACCAAACTGGGTGCTTCGGTGCCCCACCCATTGACGCAACAAGAATGTAACTCTTACCGTCTACTGCCCTCATGAGCGGAGTTTTTCTAGTCGCACCTGTCTTTCGGCCTCGATGAGTCACTAATATCACTGGCATGCCGGAGTCCTTAAGGGTTGTACCTTTCGTGCCTTTGCTGCTTTCAATCAACTCGACTTGGTCAGCTACCCAAGCGGCCGGGCTAGGTATGTATTCGCCCATGAGTGATTCCTGTTCCAATGGTTGCACTCCGTACTTGGCAGTCGAACATACAACGCTGCATGCTAGCCATCAACCTGTGTGTTAGTAACTCGGTCAGTCGACCGGACTGCAACACGTTGGTGGAAAGAAACTCGAATATTCCCTAAACAAAAGCGGCCCCGCCAGCTTTGGATCGCCGACAGAGCCTGTGTCACCCAGTGAGTCCCCATTGGGTGACACTAATAACGATACAACCAAGTACGGCACAAGTGGGTATCTTAGTCGGCGAATACGCAACATAAGACTTCCAAATTGGATGACCTGTGAAACAATTTCTATTGTCCGATACGATTGGACAAGGCTTGTTGACCCGGATTATCAAAAGTACTTATTTTGCCTCACGTGCCCCTAATCTCTCAGTACCTTTCACAGCGTTATCTGCTAGCCGCGCTGATATTTATCTCAACGCTACTCGTTGCCGCATGCAGCGGTGGTAGTGAACATAACTCAGTCGAATTCGACCCCGAAAGTTCGTTGATTGCGTCAATAAACATTTCTTCTCCGGCATTCGACAATGGTGCTGCAATACCGGTTGAATTTACTTGCGACGGCGACAACACCTCACCTCCACTTCGCTGGTCGGACGTTCCTGATGGAACCCACTCGATCGCAATCGTTGTTGACGATCCCGATGTGCCTAGCGGAATATTCCGTCATTGGTCCATATTCAATATCCCATCTGGTAGACGTTCGCTGACTGCCAATCAACCTACGTTTTTTGAGCTTAAAGACTCAACTCGTCAAACATTGAATGATAATGGCAGCACGGGTTATAGCGGACCTTGCCCATCTCTGGGTCAAGAGCATGAGTACGTGTTCTTTATATATGCGTTGACAGAGCAACTTGAACTCGAAGAGAATGCCTCACCACAGGCCGTATCAGCAGCACTAAGAGGTCGAGTTCTTGGTACCGGCTCGTTCTCAGGTATGTACGCTCGCCGTTAGTACATTTGAGGGTTTACCCCACCTTCAACACACCTACAGCACACCTAACATTGCGTTAGAAATTCCCGAACACGTATTTACTTGCGGAGCTGATAATGTTGCGTCGTTTTCTACTCATAGCAGTTGCTTCATTCTCGATAATAGCGGTCGCGTGCTCTGTTGGCGGTGGTGAGATAAAGCCCGCAGATTCCTACGTTTCACTATCGGCTGCACTCGAATCTGCCGGAATGAAAGTCGGAGAACAAGTTGAGAACAACTTCCTGTTTGCGGGTCTTTTCTCTGTCGCAGGAGTTGAATTGACCGCCAGTGGCCAAGCTATTCTTGCGTTCGAATTTGCTTCTCCAGAGGAGGCATCCGAACAGGCAGCACTCGTATCTCCTGATGGCTTTGGCATCGGACTCAAATACATCAACTGGATTAACACCCCTCAGTTCTTCCTGAACGGTCGTATGATCGTTGTGTACGATGGCTCTCAGTCGTTGGTCACGGACACACTCACCGCAGCGATGGGTGAGCAGTTTGCTGGTGAAGCACCTGGTGGAGCGTAGTCCAGTTGGTCTGGTAACCAGTTAGTCTTGTTTGAATAAATTCGCAACTATCTGACCATATCTCAACTTGCTTCGAAACTCGTTTGTACATATCCAAGGATTCACCATCGATGACGAGGAGGATCTGTGGGCGAACGGGGTAAGGGATTGGGACGATGCTCTTGCCTCGGACCAGTTGAACGCTGAGCAGCGTCAATCACTTGAGATATCTTTAGCTGCCCTTGCGGCTCGTGATGCTGTGTACTTCAGTGAGCAGTATCGAGCCGGGTCGAGATGGCGTTTGCTTCCTGATTTTGACGACGAAACTGCCTTTCTCGACATCGAGACAACCGGGCTAGGAGGTGATTCGTATCTCACAATGTGTGGCATACTTGATTCTTCCGGATTCAAGGCCTATATCAGGGGCGACAACCTCGATCAGCTAGTTAATGACTTAGATCAATACAAACTGGTCGTCACGTTCAATGGAATATCGTTTGATGTTCCGTGGCTCAGGAGAGAGCTTGGTCCACTTTTAAACAACGCGGCCCATGTCGATCTGATGCACGTATTTCGAGGTCTTGGACTCCGCGGAGGTCTCAAAAAAATCGAGAAAACTGTGGGTCTTGACCGTGGTGGTGATCTGTCGATGCTCACGGGCAGGGATGCAGTCGTGTTGTGGAATTTGGCTCAGGACGGTGAACCAAACGCGTTGGAGACATTAATCCGATACAACGCTGAAGACGTTTCATCGTTGCCACGGCTAGCAGAGTACGCCTATGGTCAGAACTCAGTTGGAACACCAATGGCGGTCCCCGGATATTTTTCCACTGCTCGGTTCGATACCTCGACTTTGCCTTACGATTCTTCGTTAGTCCAATACCTGTGCAGATGATGCGGTAATTGGGTGCTAGACTTGCTGCTTCGTTCTCATAAACCCGCGTACACGCGGACTAACCGGTCACTCCAATATCCCCGCGTACCGTTTGGGTACAAAGGAACAACTGGCGAGAGTATTGTCGGCACTTCTGTACACCGAACACCCAATTCTGAGTAATACAGTTTTTCTAGCAGCTTGGGGCGGATGGCCAGATGCCGCCGAATCTGCCACTCGATCTCTTCGCGAGCTTGTGCGCCAACTGTCGGCTACACTTTTCGTATCGATCGACCCGGAAGATTTCTTCGATTTTGCTGAACAAAGGCCCATGATTTCCAATGAGTCTAGCGGATCTCGAAAACTTACTTGGCCTAAGAACGAGTTCTACTACTGGAAGGCCGATGATGGCGGTCGTGATCTGCTTATATTCATCGGCGTCGAGCCTAACTTGAAATGGCGAACATACACCGACCTTATTCACAAAATTGCAAGTGAAAGCGACACTAGGCTCCTAGTGACTGTCGGCGCACTTCTTGATTCGGTACCTCACACAAGATCACCACGTGTAACAGGCTCCTCAGTAAATACCGATCTAGGTCCAGGATTTGAACACATCAGGTATGCAGTACCAAACTACGAAGGGCCCTCTGGGCTTACCTCCGTTCTCGTAGACCGACTTGGTCAGGACAATATTCCATCGGCCAGCATCTGGGGACACTCCCCTCATTATTTGCAGGTGGCACAGAATCCAACACTCACTCACGCTATTCTCTCAGAACTGCAACAGTTCATTGCAGCCCCTATTGATCTAAGTAAACTAGCTAAGGAAGCCGAAGAATTCGATGAAAATTTGGTTAGGGCGCTGTCTGATCAGCAGGAAATTGAAGGCTATGTGAAGCGACTTGAGGAACGATACGACTCCGAAGAGGAGTATCGGCAAAGCCCTGAACCAGCTGCGCTAGTCCAAGAACTTGAAGATTTTTTACGCCAGCAGCGCGGTTCTGATGAAACTGCTGAAGACGGGGACAACGACGATTGAGCAAAATATCCGACCGACTCAATAAACTCGGTCATACTGAACGATCTGGATTTGGCTTTGGTGCTCGTGCTGTAAGCATAAAAATTCCAGTCATCCTTGTTGCCGTGTCCATTGACAAGGCCAGTGACTCTAACGGACTGACTGCTGACCTTTTCATTCTGGGTGCCGACTCAAAAGGTGCCGCTCAGACGACCCCTGTCACGAATGCTGAAATCTGGGGTGTCTCAGTGTTGGGAGGATCGGCAAAAGAGATAGACGCCGCCGTTAAAGAAGGCGCCGATTTTGTCATCATTGAAAGTGACTTGGCTCCGGGCGCAGCATTGCGAGATGACTCGACTGCAAAAGGCTTTGTGGTCGGCCTAAATGTTACTGAGGACCGTTCAAAAGCGATCGATTCAGGTCCGTTTGATTTCCTCGTAGTCAACGGATTAGACATCGAATTGCCTTTGAATGTCGGTTCTGTACTCGATGTTCAAGAGCAACTCGCACGGTATTCAAATCATATTTTCTTGCGTGTCAAGGAGATTCCTGATCAGATAAGCCTTGAGCTATTGCGCGATATCGGAATATCAGCCCTTATTTATGAAGCCAAAACAGTCACCGATTCCGATCTGACTGCACTCCGTGAGGCAATTGACCAACTGGAACCCAAGAAACAGAAAAGTCAGGGAGGGGCAACTCTTCCTCGTACTTCCGACTTGTTCTCCCAAGACGACGACGACGATGATAACGAAGACGAGTTTGAAGACGAGGACTGGGTTTAAGGCTATTGAGACCACTCACAGGTTTCAGACGTAGAAGTCTGAAATGACGTGCGACTAGCAGGAAATCACTATGACTAATTACACGATTATCGGGCTTGGACGAATCGGAACTTCACTCGGTATGGCTATACGTGGCGGAGGCAAAGATCGGGTCATTGGATACGATACTGATAACGGTGCACAAAGCATGGCTCAGCGCATGGGGGCAGTCGACGCTGTTGAGTGGAACATAGACAAAGCAGTTGCCGATGCTGATGTAGTGATTGCAGCGACTCCTGCAGGATCGCTTTATGACGTGTTCGAAGGCATATCACGCCATCTCAAGGCCGGAGCTGTTGTAACCGACACATCTCCTGCAAAACGAGCAGTTATGGAATGGGCAAAAGAACTGTTGCCACCAAACGTTGGTTATGTTGGCGGCAACCCATTGACGGGTGCGTCGATTCGTGAACAAAAAGAAGCATCCGGCTACATCTTTCACAACGCAAAATGGGCCGTTGTAGCTCCACCTACCGCAGATCAGCACTCGATACGAGCACTTACCGATCTCATCGAAAACGTTGGTGCGAAACCGGTGTTTATGGATGCATATGAACACGATTCGTTCTCAGCTGCAACAAGCGGTCTTCCTGCTGTCGTTTCAGCTGCAGTGATGAATGCAGTCAGTACTTCCCCTTCATGGTCGGAAATTAGCAGATTTGTTGGCAGCGATTTCGATCACATCACAACACCCGCATCGAGCGATCCGGCTTCGTCTCAAAGTGCGGCAGCGACAAATGCTGATATGCTCGCCCACTGGATCGATCAACTAATCGAGCGATTTCAGGTGATTCGAGATGGATTGTTGGATGATGAAGCCAGATTTGCCCCCGACGGAGTTCTTGCCGAATCGTTTATACAAGCGTGGGAGCAGCGTGCACGACTTGAAGCTGGTGTTGCCGATCGTCGACCAGAATCTGACGAACGCTCTCCTATTCCGTCTTCTAGCGACAACATGATGGGACTTTTTTTTGGCAGTCGTGTTGCTAAGGCGATGGGCGCAGGTCGAGACAAGAAAAAAGACTCGACGAAATATGATCGTCGCAGAATGAATTAGTAGAACTCGTATGTCAGTAACTATTGCACGGCCGCGGTCACTTCGAGGAGAAATTATTGCTCCCGGTGACAAATCTGTTTCACATAGAGCGATCATGTTCAATGCCCTGTCTAACACTGGTACAGCCACCGTTACCAATTTCTCACCAGGTGCTGACTGTACCTCTACGGTCGAGATCATGCGCGCTCTTGGCGTGGAGATAACCCGAGAGCCTGGAAAGAATGGTATGGGAGACAGCTTGACCGTAAAAGGGGTAGGACTCAACGGTCTCACGGAACCTATCGATATTCTTGACGCTGGAAATAGCGGAACTACTACTCGATTGATGTCTGGCATTCTTGCAGGTCGCGACATGCTAGCGATACTTACGGGTGATGATTCTCTAAAGTCTCGTCCCATGGGACGAGTTGTCGCTCCGCTTACTAACATGGGAGCTGTAATCACCGGACGTGCTGACAATACTCTCGCCCCTCTCGTTTTCCACGGCGGTTCGTTACACGGTTCTACCTATACCATGCCAGTCGCATCTGCTCAACTGAAGTCCTGTCTTCTACTGGCTGGACTTCGGGCCAATGGAACTACGACACTTAATCAATCGACGGAATCTCGCGATCACACCGAACGAATGTTCTCTGCGATGGGGGTGAACCTGCAAAAGGTCGGCTTAAGTCTGGTACTTGAGCCTTCAGAACTCGAAACTGTCGACGTTGAGATTCCTGGCGACATAAGCAGCGCCGCATTCTGGATGGTTGCCGGCGTCTGCCATCCGGATGCTGAACTCCTGATCAGAAACGTTGGTATTAATCCTACGCGTGCTGGGATCATTACAGCTCTGAAAATGATGGGGGCAGACCTTACACTGGTCGACGAGAGGGAGGTTGCCGGTGAGCCTGTTGCCGATATTCTGGTCAAGACCAGTCAACTCAGAGGTATCGAACTCGCTGGCGACATTATTCCTCTGCTGATCGATGAAATTCCAGTTATTGCAGTGGCGGCCGCTATCGCAGAAGGTGAAACGATAATTCGTGATGCAGAAGAGTTGCGAGTGAAAGAGTCAGATCGAATCCATGCGAGTATCACTTGGATGAATGGTGCTGGTATCGAAGCCGTTGGCACACCAGATGGCATGATCGTATCCGGTGGAAATTCAATTGGAGGCGGTCATTTCCAAAGTTATGATGACCACCGGTTAGCCATGAGTCTTGGAGTAGCCGGACTGGTTTCGACAGAGCCGATCACTATTCTTGATCCAGATGTTGCAGGTATTTCGTACCCGAATTTCTGGAAAAGTATTGAAAATCTAGGTGGATTGGTTGGATAGCAAAGCTCCATCAAGCATGCGTCCTCTCGTAGTGGTAATCTCCGGTCCATCCGGTGTCGGAAAAGACGTGATGATTGAGCGAATGATTGAATCGGCACGTCTAGGATTCCATTTCACGGTTACTGCGACGACTCGTGACCCGCGACCTAGTGAGCAAGACGGCGTAAACCACCATTTCGTGTCGGTCGATGATTTTGTGAACTTGATTGCAGCCGATGAACTTCTGGAGTGGGCGCAAGTCTATGGCAACTACTATGGTGTGCCGAAGACACAGGTTCGTGATGCTTTGGCAGCGGGTAAACACGTCATCATGCGAGTCGATGTGCAGGGTGCGAAGCGTCTGAGCGAAGTAATTCCTGATGCCCTACTCATCTTCATTATCCCTCCTTCGATCGATGTACTTAAAATTCACCTTAAACGCCGCGGAGTCGATTCCGAAGCCGAAATGTATAAGCGCCTTGCAGCGGCCAATGAAGAGATTAGTCAGGCGAGCCTCTTTGACTTCACGGTAACCAACGAAGAAAGTCGCCTAGATGAAACGGTTGATAAAGTCGTTGAGATCATTGAATCCGAATCCCGAAGAATACCACCACGTAATATAAAAATATGATCATGTATAGATCGTCGATTCATGATGAAGCGTTGCTGGTGATTGATGACACTTTTTCACTCGAATCAGTGGGATTGCCTACCCACAGCTCGACTGGAATCGTTTCGAGCCAGTCAGAATCATCCTCTATTCACTCGACGTCATCTCTAAATTAGAACTACAGATCGTGTTCACGCTGTCAACGGATTAGCACAAGCTTATATCGGCGCAGGTATCGAATTCGAGATCATTGCACAAGAAAGCGATGTCAAATATCTGATTGGAAGCTGCCAGAGAGCAGCAATATTACCATCTGTTGACCACGATTCTCGGGCAGACACGGGAGTGGTAACTGTTTTTAGAACCGATCGTTATGATCGCTTTCCTGACTCTGGCTTGGTACGTGGCGGCATGTTCTATCTTGACGGAAATAAAGTTGCGACGTGTCACTCTCGCTATGCAACATCTGAGGTTTTTGTATTCCTCACGGGTGTCTGCGATGCAAAGGTTGATGGCATGACAGAGAGGTTTGTCGTTGATGAAATTCTGTACGTTCCTGCAGAAGAGAAGCACGAGTAGGTCAATGTTGGTGAAGGTCGACTTGAGGTGTGGTTAACTGTTACACCAAACGTTACACTGAGCATACGTTTTACAACAATACATGGAAACGCACAACGACATGCCTTGATGGTCTCGAATCGCGTTCTCCCTTGCTCTAGTTGTCAGAACTGGACTATAAAAATCTAAAATCAGAACCCGATTTAAGTTGGATCGTATGTATCTTTCGTAAAGCGATCTCTCTGAAAAGATACGTACTGTTGCTTCGTCATGGCTGGCTCGTGGTTCTCAATGACCTTTCTGCTCAATTGTGCGTTGTCGCCAAGCAATTCGAGAACTGTTGCTGTCATGACTTTTGCGGGAGCGACCACTGCCCGGTCGTAGTCTTCAATCAAATAGTCGTGACCATGCCCAATGCCTGAAGCAGAATTTGCATATGGATGGATCACCGGCATGATCGTACTCAAATCACCCATATCGGTCGATCCACCGTGCGTTTGATCATAAGGCACCACGTTGATTGAATCTCGTCCAAGAATCAATTCGGCATTTCCGATAAACAACTTTTGCATTAACGGGTTCTGTCGTAATGAATGATATCCAGCGACCGTTTGTACCTCGACTGACGCTCCCATAGCGAGGGCGCCCGCCCTGTAGCAACGAATGACCCGTTCAGCTATCGGATTGATCGCCTCTACAGATTTTGCTCGAACTCTACCTTCATACAGAACCTCTCCCGGCACAGCGTTCACAGACGAACCTCCGCCAGTGATGATTCCATGGACTCGAACCACATCTGATTCCCTGAACGTTTCTCGTTGCGCATTTATTGCTGCATTGGCCAGCATTGCAGCCTGAAGAGCATTAATCCCTTGGTCCGGAGCACCACCGGCGTGTGACGATCTTCCGATGTACCTAACTTGATGAGACACATGGGCATTAGACGTACCACCAATACTTAATCCTGAACTGCCATTTATGGCCGAGGTGTGAACCATCATCGCCATGTCAACATCATCGAAGGTACCTAGACGGATCATCTCTTGTTTACCCGACAGAAATTCAAGTTCTCCAGCATTTTTCAACCCGAGGCGGTCTTGAATATCTATAAATTCTTCGGCTGGAGTGATGATGAAAGCTACATTCCCTGATAGAGCGTTCTTGAGTTCCGGTGCGCTGAGAGCAGTGGCGACGCCGAGCAAAGATCCAATTTGAGCGTGGTGGCCACACGCGTGGGCCGCACCGGTTTCCGGATCAGCCCCGGGGTGCTCTGGAACACGAAGGGCATCAAGTTCAGCAATTATGGCGATTGTGGGACCGGGCTTTGCCCCTCGTAACACCGCCTTCATTCCAGTGCGCGCTATCCCTGTCTCTACGACAAATCCCAGGGCTTGAAGTTGGGTTTGCACGAACATTGCAGTTTTATATTCATTGAATCCAGTCTCGGGAGTGCTATATGCGGTTTTGGCAGTGGATATCAGATAGCGAGTAGCTGTATCAATGGACCTTAATGCGAATGCTCTAAATTCAGCTAGGTCGGAAGGAATCATCTGATTACTCACTGTATGTGAAGTCAGATCGGAAGCCACGCATCCGGTTTAGATATTCGCTGATCGTCATAGGTGCGTTGAATGACCCAGATATTTTACGGCCTTTCTCACCTCCATCCGCAAGCAAATCAATAACCGTCATTCCCATGGCTTTGCCCGCTTTAACTACCGCAAGATCGTAGTTCTCAACCAAGTAATCAATGCCATGTCCATTCCCGCTCGTCGCATTGGCAGTTGGCTGGATAGTTGGCATTATTTGACTCACATCGCCCATATCTGTGCAACCAGAGCTGTGGTTGAGTCTAATTACATTGTCGTCACCAATCAATGAAGCTGCATTGTGTCGGTATATTTCCGTAAGGCTCTCATCGTACTTCGCCGGAAGGTATCCAGGATTCGTAATAATTCGGACCATAGCACCGGTAGCCAACGCACCAGCGCGGAACGCTCGATCCACTTTTTCAGACGTGTTCAAAATGGCAGGAACGTTAGATGCCCTGACGTATGTTTCTATGCGTACATCGGACGGTACTGAATTCACCGCTGCCCCGCCCTTGGTAATAATTGGATGAACTCTTACTGTGTCGGCATCACGGAAGGTCTCCCGTTGCGCATGGATCGCCGCTAAGCCAAGATGAGCGGCGTTCAAAGCATTCACTCCTAAATGTGGGGAACCACCGGCATGAGCGGCTTTGCCGATGTACTGAATCGTCTTTCCGACCATTCCATTGTTAGAACCGCCAATACCGAAGGTTCCCGCCGTTTCACCACCTGTATGTGTCAGCATCGCTATATCAACGTCATTGAAGAAGCCCAGTTTTATGAATTCTTGTTTGCCTCCGAAAAACTCGATGTCTCCACTCGACTGCAATGACTCGCGATATTCGAGCTCGATGTATTCCTCAGCGGGTGTGCCCATGAAGCTAATTTTGCCAGCAAGACCGTCGATTACTGAAGACTCTGTTAATCCAGCCGCAACAGCCAACATCGAACCAATTTGAGCGTGGTGGCCGCAGGCATGAGCAGCTCCGGTATCGGAATCGGCATGCGCGTGTCCAGGTACGAGCAGGGAGTCCAACTCGCCCATCACAGCAATATGTGGCCCCGGTCTTCCGGTGTCTAGCGTGCCGATTACGCCAGTTTTGGCGATTCCTGTTTTGACCTCAAACCCATTATTTTGTAACCATTCAGCTACAAGTTTTGAAGTGCGAATTTCTCGATAACCACTCTCTGGGTGATCAAGGATATCGCGTGAGACGCGTTCCAATTCGTCTGCCCGTAAATTGACTGACGAACTAAATGTACTTTTTAGACTGGCACGATCGACCATGGGCAGTGATTCTAAGTTCTAGCTTGATCGGCGATGAGTGTAACAGTCACCCCACCTTGAGCCGAGATAAATAGCAGGGTTTACGACACCGACTAGTGGCAATGTCTCACCTATACTCACATTTATGAAGAAAGTAGTCATCGCCCCACAAGGTTTTAAAGAGAGTTTAACCGGCATGGAAATTGCCGAAGCGATGTCGGTCGGGGTAAAACTCGTCTGGCCAGAGGCCGAAACTGTTCTCATTCCAGTCGCCGATGGTGGTGACGGAACACTGCAAGCACTCGTCGACAGCTCTGATGGTGAAATTCGAACAGCTAAGGTCGAAGATGCTATCGGACGGACAATCGATGCTGAATGGGGCGCCCTCGGGAACGGCACAACAGCAGTTATCGAAATTGCACGTGCGGCCGGACTCGCCAGACTTGGACTGGATGAGCGTGACGTTCGGACTGCATCAACTTTCGGAGTTGGGCAGTTATTTATCGAGGCACTAGATGCTGGGTTCACAGATTTCATCATCGGAGTAGGCGGGAGTGCCACAAATGACGGTGGTGCGGGAATGATTCAGGCTATGGGCGGGAATCTAACAGATTCGACCGGCAAAGAAATCGCTCGTGGCGGCATCGGATTGTCCACTCTGGCCAATATCGACGTATCGGGTCTCGACTCAAGAATGACTGGTGCAAGTGTTGTTGTCGCATGTGATGTGAGTAATCCGCTCTGTGGACCACGCGGTGCATCGGCGATTTTTGGGCCGCAAAAAGGTGCTACCTATGAAGATGTTCAGGAACTTGATGCCGCCCTAGCGAACTTCGCTGAGGTGATCGCCAAGGATCTGCACACTGACGTTGCTGAAATTCCGGGTGCTGGAGCATCAGGAGGTCTTGGAGCAGGACTGATGGGATTTTTCGATGCCAGACTTCGTTTAGGAGCAGATATTGTTCTTGACGCGGTGAACCTCGATGAGCACCTCAAACGTGCTGATTTAGTGATTGTTGGGGAAGGGCAATTTGATCGTTCGACAGTTTTCAACAAATCTCCTGTCGCCGTCGCACAGCGTGCGAAGCGAAACGGCACTCCAGTGATCGGTATAGCGGGCTCGTTGGGTGCCGGATTCCGTGAGGTTCACCAACACGGTATCGATGCAGTATTCAGCCTTGTGAATAGGCCGATGTCACTGAGGGCGGCGATGGAGGACACAAAGCGACTAGTTGCCATTGCGACCGAAGAGGCGTGCAGGGCGATAGCAATTAGTCTCTAGTGTTTGCTTTAGCCGTGGTCAAGAATGATTAAATGGACTTCGAGGGGGCCATGTATCCCGGTAACGGTGGTTCCTTCGATGTCTGCCGTCTTGCTTGGACCTGAAATAAGGTTCATCGAACCGGCTAGTTTGCCCGACATAAAATCACTTCGCTCCATAGCAAATAGCTCGTCGAGTGAATCAAGAACTTCTCCATGCCTTAACACCGCTATATGAGTCGGTGGTGCAAGCGAAATTAACCGTGATAATCCACTTCGTGGGTGTAACACGATGGTGCCAGTTTCAGCTATGGCGTAATCGACCCCAGTGATACCGATATCGGCTGAAAATGCACTGGATTTCGAATTATCGACCAAAGCTGAACTGTTATCGCCAAAGTGCTCAGTAATTCCCAGTGTTGCACCGGTGCTTGTTACTGCCGACTCTATCCCGATTTGGTCGAGGACTTCGTGCTTGGATCGGAGAACTGAGGACGCTTTCTTTTCTTCGCAAATGCTTGCCACGAGGTCCGATGCAGTTTCAGGGTTACATGCTCGATGAACTTTCCATCCTGCGGTCGCGGCCGCATCCGCCATTTGGTCGACCAATTCTCGCGAGCGTGTATTCGCATCCGCCATCGCCATTTCGGCATTTGATTTCGCTAATACTCCATCATCGAATCCAGCAGTCGCAGAATCGGGGTTCGGCACAAGCACGACGGTGCGTCCCAGTGACGCCGTGACTGCGGCAAGGAATTTTGCTCGATCTGCCATCACTTACCGCCTTTACTACGTTTGCTGAGTTTTGACTTCAACGATCTGGCCGAAATCGTGGGGAAATCTCTGGTTGAGGTCCAACCAGAAATGGGAGGAGGAGCTTTCTTCAGCCAGCCATTTTTCGCCAACGGTCGCATAGCCAAGTTTGCCAATCGAGATCCAATATCGAACCTCTTGCGTCCCATCATACCGACACGCCAGGCCTTCCAAATACCACGTTCTTTAGCGGACGATGTTCTTTCGTCTTTGTCAGTTGAGCCTTCGGCTGTTCGCCATCTAAGTTCTAGAAGCATCCTAGGGATGTTAATTTTCACCGGACAAGCGTCATGGCACGCTCCACACAAAGATGATGCACTTGGAAGGTTGCTGGCATCCTTAACACCGGTCATCACCGGAGAGACTATTGCTCCGATGGGGCCTGGATAGACCCAACCATAGGCATGCCCGCCAACCTTTCGATACACAGGACACGCGTTGAGGCAAGCTCCGCACCGTATGCAATTCAGTGACTCTCGCATTTGCGGATCTTCGAGCAGCTTCTGACGACCGTTATCCATGATGACGAGATGGAACTCTTCAGGGCCTTCCTCTTCGTCAAATTTTCGTGAGCCGTTTACCATCGTGACGTATGTAGAAATACGCTGCCCTGTTGCCGATCTAATGAGGATTCGTAACATGGTGCTTAGATCCTGAATGGATGGAATAATCTTTTCCATGCCCATTACAGCCACGTGTACTCGCGGCACAGTGGTCGACATCCGACCATTGCCTTCATTCGTCACCAGTGCGATTGAACCCGACTCTGCCACAGCGAAGTTGACACCAGTTACTGACATATCTGCTCGTTCGAAAACACCGCGTAATTTCTTACGAGCCATCATCGTTAATTCTGTCGCATCGGGAATTCGGTCACCATCTTTGTAATCATCATCAAGTAGCTTGGCGACGTCAGACCGAGACTTGTGCACGGCCGGTGCTATGAGATGATATGGCGTCTCATTTGCAAGCTGAATGATGTACTCACCCAGATCCGTTTCGACCGTTTCAAAGCCCTCAGTGTTCATGGCCTCGGCGAGTCCCATCTCCTCCGAAACCATCGATTTGGACTTGATGACGGTTTTAATGTTCCGTTTGTGAGCAAGATCAATTATGTACTGGCGGGCTTCGGCAGCATCGGCGGCAAAAAACACGCGTCCGCCGTTCTTCTCAACGCTGTCAGCAAGCATTCCTAAGTAGTAGTCGAGATGCGCGATCGTGTGATCTTTGATCGCTTTACCCTTAGTTCGGAGGTCTTCCCAGTTATCTGTTTCTGCGGCCGCTAGGAGACGACCTTTAAAGAACCCTGTGTAGACATGTTCGATCGACTGTTGAATCTGTGCATCAGCCAGCGTTTGAGCGGCTTTTGACCGGAAGTTGATAGTGACAGGCTTCATAGTGCTGCTCCATGTGAACTACCGTTCCGTAGTGATTCGGCGAGGATTTGCGCAATATGTAGAACTTGTACATCGGAGCCGCGTCGTCTGAGTCCTCCCTGCATTTGATAAATACAGCCCATGTCAGCTGCGATTACTGTGCTCGAGCCGGTAGCCTCAATAAAATCGAGCTTCTCATCGAGTATCGCTGAAGATATGTCGGGCATCTTCACGGAAAAAGCTCCACCAAAACCACAACAGACATCGGCACGCTCAAGTGGAATCATTTCGAGACCCTCGATATTAGAAAGCATCGCAGATGGCTCTCCATCGATGCCGATCTCTCTAAGCAAGTGGCAACACTTGTGGTAGGTTGCCGATGTGTTGAGTTGTCCGACTATTGCTTCGGTTCCAAAGAACCGGCTAATGAATTCGATCAGTTCAAACACACGTTCAGCCACTCGGCTCGACCGTTCCAATAATTTCGGATCATCCCGAAAAAGGTCTCTGTAGTAGTTACGGACCATTGCTGCACACGATCCAGACGGAACTACTATTGGACCATCGACTTGTTCGAACAACTCGATGAAACGGGTGCCCACCGGCAGCGCTTCTGATCTGAATCCACTGTTGAACGCTGGTTGACCACAACAAGTTTGATTGTCGAGGAATTCGACCGAGACGCCCAAGTGTTCGAGGACATCGACAGCGCTTTCGCCGACGGACGGCGCTAGCTGGTCGACCATGCACGATGCAAATAGAGTTACGCGGTTGGGGAGAGGTGGATTCAGTGAGTAATCAGGCATCCTAAGAAATTATCAGATTCTCGTTGCTTATAAACGTCGAATTCGGCGTTACCAACCGTCTGGCACTGTGATATTTTTTCTCGATAGTTACTGTGAAAGCGAGAGAAAGTACCAAGTGCGTCCAACGAAATACGAAGTGATCGTAATCGGAGCCGGAATTATCGGGTTGTCGACGGCGATGAAATTGCTAGAACGATTCCCTCATATCAAACTGGCAGTACTTGAAAAAAATTCCAAAGAAGGTACCCAGCAGAGCGGTCACAACTCCGGTGTAATTCACTCGGGTATCTACTATCGTCCTGGGTCGTTAAAGGCAGATTTTTGCGTGGCCGGACGCGCTTTGATGACGCAGTTCTGTGAAGAAAACGAAATCCCAGTTTGGACCTGCGGCAAACTGATCGCCGCCAGTGATGCAGCCGGAGTTGAACGGCTGGCCGCCCTCGAAGAACGAGGAACAGCAAACCATGTCGAAGGCCTACGGATGGTAGACAATGACGAAATGGCTGAAATCGAGCCACATGTCGTAGCGCTCAAAGCACTTTACGCACCAGGCACCGGAATAGTCGATTACCGCAACGTGACTGCTGTGTACGCAGATCGAGTTCGCTCTGCGGGCGGAGAAATTCATTTCAACACAGAGCTTAATGGTTCTAAAGTTGTTGGTGGGATCACTGTCCTTAGCACTTCTTCCGGCGACTTCGAAACGACCAACATAATTAACTGTGCCGGACTTCACTCAGATCTAGTCGCCGAGACCATGGGAGTTGAAACCGGACTCAGAATCATTCCATTTCGAGGCGAGTACTACAAGCTTCGGAAAGAGAGCGAGTATCTTGTAAAGGGACTTATTTACCCGGTACCTGACCCCGCGTTCCCATTCCTCGGCGTTCACCTAACGCAAACTATGAAGGGTTGGATCGAAGCTGGTCCAAACGCTGTCCTCGCTACCAAACGAGAAGGTTACCGCAAGCGTGATTTTTCGATGAGCGATTTCCTTCGCACGATCACCTTCCCCGGATTCTGGAAAATGGGTGTTCGGGAATGGAAAACTGGAGTTTGGGAGATCAATCGATCACTACGCAAATCTGTATTCCTCGATAGTCTTCAGCAGTTAGTTCCAGAATTAACCGTAGATGATCTCGACGGAACCGGATCAGGAGTGCGCGCACAGGCTGTTGATCGAACCGGCAAACTCATTGACGATTTCCGTATTGAAGAGTCGCGCGGCGCTATTCACGTGTTGAACGCACCATCACCAGGAGCGACATCATCATTGATAATCGGTGACTACATCGCAGATCTAGCAGTGAAAAATTTCGGTCTCACCGTTGTCTCTCAAGTAGCGGTCAGTTGAAGCGCAGACAAGCTACTGACGCTTAAATGTTAGCGCATTCGATTGTTTCCGCTCCACATGACGGCGTTTGGACCGAGCTTGACCTTGATTGGTTCGGTAGCGTCCGACAACTGATCGGCGACACCTGTGGGCAATTGCATCGAATGCTTCAGCTTCACACCCGTTTTCACCATGGTTAGCAAGAGCACGATCATTTGTGAACAGTCGTGATCGAGAACGACCATCTGGTACATCATCGGGTGATTCATATCGTCCAGTAAGCAGTCCCTGAACCAACGGCCTGTAACAAATCAAGCCAATATTGTTCGTAAGACATGTGGGCTGTATCTCAACTTCGATGGGACGCCAAAGTAAGTTGTAGGCAACTGATTGGTAACGATCTCTGTCGATTCGAGGGCAGCGCTTAGATCCTGTACTCCAAAGTTTCAGGCTCCAATCGAACGAATTTGCCAGCATCTCGAAGTTTGATCAGCATAGCCATTGAGTCTTCGATGGCTAGCTCATGATTCGGCCAATGAATTTGGTAAAGATCGATGTAGTCGGTCTGCAGTCATTTTAGACTGGCGTGCAGCTTTCATCTATTAGCTCTGGCAATAGATGAGGTGGGCTAATCTTGGTCGCTATAATGGTCTCAGAACGACGCCGATCTAAAGCCCGTCCCAACACTTCTTCCGAGTGCGAATCGTCGTTGTAACCTTTGGCAGTATCGAAAAATGTGATTCCGTTATCTGCGGCAGCATGTACTGTCGCAATTGAAACGTTATCATCCTGAGGATCCCAAACGCTGCCACCTGCGAATGGCCAGTAACCTAAGGCGAATTCGGAAACTTTGATATCCGTTGTGCCGAGCGCCTTGTACTTCACGAATATACTCCTTACCTTTGGTAAGTTTCGAGCCGAAGCGGACTTTATCACCGTGCCGATCCGACCGGGCAGTATCACCTCAAGCGATGATTCAGATATCATCCGTTACCAACAGTAAAGTCCAATGTTGAGATATTCGGGAGACGGTTTTGATCAAAGTCAGTATCGCAAGCACTAATAACCGCTCAATAGGCGTTGGGCAATCACTCCAACTTATCGATTCTGAAGTAGTGATTCCTGACCTGCCCATCATGGTTAAGCCAAATTTCGTTACAACAACGAATCAATTAGCAGCTACTCACGTAGACACGACCCGCGCTACTCTCGAATATCTCAGAGGCAAAGGCGTCAGCGAATTCATAATCGCTGTTGGCCCAGCGATTGGTACCCCCGATTCGGGTTTCGACAACTATGGTTATCGTGATCTTGGCAACGATTTCAATATTGATTTCATGGACCTGAACACTGATGAACGCATCCCAGTACCGGCGTTCGATGATCAATTGAATCCGCAGACGCTGTACATGTCTAAGCGGTTGTCGGAGTCGTACGTAGTATCTGTTTGCCCAATGAAGACCCACAACAACGTCGTGGTGACTCTCGGCTTGAAGAACATACTTGTAGGGACTCTCTCAGGTGTTGAGCAGAAACAGAAAATTCACAAAGGCAGTAAGGCGATCAACCTAACACTTGCTAAGATGGCACAATATGTAGCCCCGGATTTAACGGTGATAGATGGCACAGTTGGAATGCAAGGGAATGGGCCGGTTGATGGATATGAGATGCTCTCCAACGTAGTTATCGCCTCGCATCATGGAATCGCAGCCGATGTTGTTGGGCTGCAGGTAATGGGGTACGACTTGAACCAAGTTGGCTACCTTAGGTACGCGATGGAATTGCGCAACCTATCTGTTGAAGATATCGAAGTGGTCGGTGCCAGTATTGACGACGTGCGTGTCTCGTACGCAGACCACAGGGACATCGAAGCCCAACTTACATGGCCACTCAAGGACGATTGGCATGGTGTGTTCGACAGAAGTTAACATGTGTCGTGTTTACTACTGTCCAGTCCAGCTTCAACCGACTGGCGTAAATATGATTGATTGTCGTTACGCTACCTATGTGGCTTCCTAATCGGATGTAAACGAGTCGTTTGCTTGAAATCATTTCGCACATCTAACCCATATCTACTATCGATGGCAATTGCAGTAATAGCCGTTTTAGCCGTCATATCTTGTTCATCGACTAAACCAGATGAAATTAAACCTGTAGTCGATGTAATTCGTGAACCCACTCCAACCCCAGTCGTAACGAAAGAAAATGGGTTGACCCGCGTTGTTGTTCATCTGTCCCCTACTGATGGTGAAGGACAGTTTGGCACGGCGACTCTAGCATCAAATGTGTCTACCACAACGATTAAAATATCGATCAAACCACCAGCTGTTGAAGCTCAACCGATCCATATTCACTCTGGGGAGTGCACTGACGTCGGACCTGTACTACACGCTCTTCAGAATGTCGTGAAAGGTTACTCGGTAACAATAATCAACATTCCACTGACTGAGATCGTCAAAGACGGGGCGCTTGTGAACATCCACGCATCCTACTCTGACGCATCAAATTACACGGCTTGTGGGCAGTTGCCTTACGAGTTGCCGTAATCAGGCGGCGCCCAACGACTCGGTGCTTCGATTGAGTAAGGGAAGTTCGACAAGTACAGTTGTGCCTCGACCTCTCGCAGAGTTAATAGTCAACGTCCCACCGTGTAATTCAACAATCTGCTTGCAGATCACCAGCCCAAGACCTGTTCCTGATACTTGACGTGTTTCACTATTGTCTGACCTGAAAAATGGCGTGAATAGCTTCTTTTGATCGTCAGTTGATATTCCAATGCCTCGATCTGAGACTTGGATGATTGAGCAAGTAGTAGTAGTAGTAGTTGAAAGTCGGATGACGGAATGTTCTGGAGAGTACTTTGAAGCATTCGACAGTAAATTTGTGACTACTTGCACTAGACGGGATTGATCACCATCGACTTGGATGGGGACAAGTGAAATCTCCGAAGTGATATTTTGTAATTTAGCTTCGAAAACAGGAGCCATCAAATCCAAAACATCTTCGGCAACTCTTCGAATGTCGACAGGCGCTATTTCAAGTTCCATTTCGTTGGCTTCAACCCTTGAAAGATCCAACAAGTCTTTCAAGAGAATACGCATTTGAGCTTCGCCTCGGCCGATAGCGTCGACCATTTTGATTTCACGGTCAGATAAATTACCATCTTTATTCATTGACAACATCCCAGCGAACGCAGTGATGCTCGTTAGTGGGTTCCCTAGCTCATGAGTAACAACAGAGAGCAACCTCAATCGAGCCTCATCGGCAGCCTTCAAATCTGCGTTACGTTGATCCAATTCTGATACGAGCAAGTGTTCGTGAGTTAATAATTCTTGAAGCCTAGAGCGTGCCTCGTTTTGAACTCGATGTCCTCTCATGACCACAATCATAAGGCTGATGAATACAACCATCATTACACCAATAACCATCAATAATCTAAATCGAGCTCCCGCTGATGTCGCTGCATCGATCGCCGTCGAAACATCGCGATACATGACAACGGTAGTTTCATGTGATTCTGCGCTTGGAACCCGTCCTTCAGTGAACACAGGCACGCGGGTGATAACCGCTTCGATCAACGCAGCATGACCGTCTAGGGCACTGACAGCGGCAGAACCAACATAATTTCCTGAGGCCGTGTTCGGACCTTCTGCATACTCGGAATGATCACCGATATGGTATGGGTCTGTCGAGTATAGGATATCTCCGCTCGGGTCGAGGATATCGACTCTTGCCACTTGTTGGCCGACTAATGCGTCGAGCACAATTCGGTCAATCAATGCGATTTCATCAGGCAGTGTAAGCAGCGTCCCATCAATGGGATCTGTGATTTTGCTGAGCTCTTCAACAATCCTAAATGTAGAAACCTTCGCCGGTCCGAGAGCTTCGGTTTCCAGACGCGAAATTACGCTCTCTCGCTCCACCCGGCTCGAAACGAAATTCACAGCCACCAAAGCACTGAGAACGATCAATATACTTGCGAGGGCGTACTGTTTAACCGGTGAACTCGAAACCAGCGTGTCTTGTTTTAAAAGCTCATAATGGCTGGTTCCACGGTCGACTCTACCCAAATGTTCTAGTCCCACATCTGAATAATACGTTCCATTCGTATAATTGGACTCGCGAGTAGATACGGAATCTCTCTGTGTACTTCAACTCAGTAAAATTCGAAACGAAGGGCTCGTTACGTCGCATCTGCCTACCTGCCTGTAGGACATCGTTGTCGGAATACTCTGAGTGAGATTGATGTAATGGATATTCGATCAAATACTAAATAGTGACATAGCCTGAACCTACCCCGCCGTTCTGAATGGCGCTGATCCCAGTAAACCTACCTAGCGAATTGATCGTTAAAACTCATTATTACGAAGCATCAGGCGGTTCATGCCTACTAAGCTTCCGCATCGGTGTCGTACAACAACTGCGTAGATGTTCGTGAAACGTCCCCAGGACAACGTGCAACCTATAATGGGAACGTACGCTGCGAAATTCGCAATACGCGTTGGCAAGGTGACCGGTTGACGTAGAGCGAAACTGGCGGGAGTGTAAGGGAGTCGAACCCTCCGCGCACGCCGAAGGACGCACGCCAGCGGAGTTGAAGTCCGTGAGACCCACCGGGACCCATCCACTCCCCCACTGTTTCGTTAGCTTCTCTAGAATACCGCTTATTCACACTTGCAACGTACATAAAAAGACCCCGAACCAATAAAGCTTCAGGGTCTTTTATTATTCCAAATACCCTAGACAGAAAGTGCGTCTTCGAGTCGTGCCTGCAGCACGCTCTTCGGAACAGCTCCAACTACCTGACCGACCGGTGCTCCACCTTTGAAGATCAGCAAAGTCGGAATGCTGCGCACGCCGTACTTCGCAGATGTCTGCGGGTTGAAGTCGACATTGAGCTTTACGAACTTCGCCTTGCCTTCATATTCGGCCGCCAATTCTTCAACGACTGGAGCGATCATTTTGCAGGGACCACACCATTCTGCCCAAAAATCCACAAGTACTGGGATTTCCGAGTCGATGACTTCGGTGCCGAATTCGGCGTCATTCACATCCTGCGGTTTTGCCATTCCAATTCGCCCCTTTAGCGATTACTTACCTTGTAATTGACTTATCGGAGCCAATTAAGAAAGTCGTTTTCACGACGACCTTCGAGATATTAGATACAGGTCGGTGCAAAAAGGATGCACTCCTGCTGAATTACGTGTACCAAGCTAGTCGGCTGCGGTGCCTACCTCTTGCTCAAGAGGCACAGATTCTAGTGTAACGGTTGAAAACCCCAAACCTGGCATTTGTGGCGTCCAATCCGGCACTGTAAGTTCGTGCATCTTGGTGGCAAGTTCGCCAAACAGGGTCGTAGTCCCGACGAGTCCGACCTGCGGTGATTCGAACACAACCTTACCGCGAGCCAACACATGACCACCATCGGTCTTGACTTGGATCATGTCACCTTCGTTGAATCCTGCCTTACTTGCATCTTCGGCGTGGACTTGGATGAACTGTTCACGTTCGACGTAATTCATGTCAGCAGCTTTACGAACAACCACATCCCTTTCGGGCTGACTAAGGACACGACCTGGAGCAAACACCAGTACGTTATTGTCAATCGATTTGACAAGGTCTGCGTAACTCAGAGGGATAACAGTCACCTTGGATTCTGCATCGGAGAAAAGGATAGATGCGTCACCCGATCCGGCCGGCCACTGAATGCCACCAGATTGTAATTTTTCATGGGACAACCCATTGTAGTTTGAAACGCTCTCGGAGATTTCAGCGAATACGTTGGATGAATTCACATACTCAAACCCAGAGGCTCCCATCGCATTAGCGATTGCCGAAATGGTCTCCCAACCTGTCTTTTCCTCGTTACGTGGCTCTGCTGTGATCCGCAGTAACTGAACACGGCGCTCAATATTTGTAACCGTTGAATTCTGCTCTGCATATGTGGCAGCTGGCAGAACCACGTCAGCGTGTCGAGATATCTCGGAGTCAAATGCGGCAGACACTACCAAGAAATCAAGTTTTTCGAGTGACGATGGCAGGTTTTTTAGCGTCGGCGTGTATCCCGACACTCCATCTGCCAGTATAAGAGCTGCCTTAATGCGGGCTGAAGACATGTCAGAGATCATTCCCGATATGCCCACACCATTCACACCAGGCACCGCTCCCATGTCTCGGGCACCAATCGTGTTTGCGCCGCCGAACAACGGGTAGATTCCGCCTGAAGTATTGCCGAGGTTTCCGGTTGTCGCAGCAAGATTAACTACTGCGTCGACAAGATGTTCCGTTCCAACGTCACTAAGACCGTTGTTGCCAAGCAAGATTGCTCCCGCATCACTTCCCGCAAATATTCTTGCCGCTCGACGAATTTGGGAATCCTCGACCCCAGTATCACGGGATATCTTCGCAAGATCGAACGTCCAAAGCGACTGCTTAAGTTGGTCGACATACTCAACTCGTGATCCTACAAATTCTTTGCTCTCAAGAGTTTCGTCAAAAATTATTCGGGTCATGCCAGCAATCAGCAGTGCTTCCGAACCCGGCTTTGGCCGGAGCCATTCAGTGGCGTATCGTGTCAGCTCTGTTTCACGAGAGTCGATGACAACTAGCTTTGCACCCTCTCGAACAGCCTTCTTCACTGGTACGGCTAGAACGTTTTGTTCTTCTGTGGGGTTACCTGCAACGACTAACAGACTTTTTGACTTCTCGAGATCCCAAATTGGGTTTGTTGCGGCACCTGCACCCAATCGAGCCTCAAGACGTGACAGCATCGCGTTGTTAGAGTTAAGGGCTGAATCGATGTTCTCGGTTTTCAGAACCGATTTAGCGAATTTGGCGGCTATGTAGTGATCTTCATTAGATCCACGGGGGGAAGTTATCACAGCAACTTCCTGTGCCGTGCGGCCAGTTAACCCCTGCTTGATTTTTTCGAGTGCTTCATCCCAAGTCGCTTTACGAAGGATTCCGTCTTCACGGATGTAAGGTCGCTTGAGCCGTGAATTGCTATTGGTGTACTCGTATCCGAACTTCCCTGTCATACAGGCCTGTCCATTGTTGGCAGCGCCGGCTAGGTCACCTTTAAGTCGCACAACTTTTCCGAATTTGTTCACTTCGGCGATCATCTGACACCCGACCGGGCAGTTCGTGCAAATAGTCTTTACTTCCTCGACTGCTTTCTCCCATTTGTAGGATCGCTCAGTCAAAGAACCAGTTGGGCAGACATCGACACATGCCCCACAGAATTCGCATCCTGATTCGAGTAGCGATGTACCGTGTGCCGTGCCTACAAGAGCCACTCCCGAACGAGAAGTCAACGTCAACGCTGTGTCGAATCGAACTTCATCACACACACGAACACAGCGAGAACAGACGATACATAGGTTGTAATCACGGTCGTAGAACGGATCGTCGGAATGGATCGGAAGGTTACGCCTGTGGTAATTCAACGGGGTACGCAGATCAAGTTCTACCGTTCGTACAGTGTCTTTCAGTTCACATCGTTCGTTCTTGGGGCAAATCGTGCACCGGTCTGTAACAGTCACGTGGCGCTGACATATGTCCTGTGGTCCACAGAGTTCAATGCGGTGACAGGTCAGACATCCGTGTGGATGTTCACTCATCAGAAGCTCTATGACGTTCCTGCGTAGGTCTTGCACCGCCTCACTATTGGTGGTTACTTCAGCATCGGGCATCGGAGGTGTTGTGCATGAAGCAACGGTCATTTTTCGACCGTTTGATTCAACTTCAACCATGCAAGCGCGGCAAGAACCTTGCGGTTTCATCTTCGGGTAGTAGCAAAGGTACGGGATGTAAATATCCTGATCCATTGCCGCCTGCAGAATCGTTTGACCAGGTTTTGCGACTACGTCGCGGCCATCGATCTTGAAGGTTGTTCCATCGGCCATGCAGAAATCTCCGAACGTTTGGGCTTTTGGTAGGGCTCTAGACTAAGGACGTGTACGGGTAGGAAGAATCATTGTGCCGTCGCCAAATACACCACCTGGGGCAATTTCACCGGCGAGGCAGGAGTTGATCTCATCTTTGAAATACTTCAGAGCTGAGGCGATCGGATTGAAACCAAGTTGACCATGTCCACACAGGGACCCTGCCTTCATGCTGGTGCCAACCCGTTCCAATAGAATGAGGTCGACTGATTTAGCTTTGTTCTGACACATACGATCGAGGATTTCGAGCATATGAGTGTTGCCAAGACGGCACGGAAAACATTTTCCGCAAGACTCAAATTGGTTGAAGGCAATGAGTGAACGAAGAAGATCAACCACGTTTGTTGTTTCGTTCCCGACGATAATCCCTCCAGAACCTATAGAAGCACCAGCAGCCGACATAGCATCGAAGTCGATCATAGTGTCGAAGGCTTCTTCACCGAGTAGACCGTTAAGTGGGCCACCCGCCTGAAGGACTTTGATTCGCTCACCTTCAGAAACGCCTCCACCGATTTTTTCAAGAACTTCACGGATGGTCATTCCCATTGGAATTTCATACATACCCGGATAGGTAATGTGACCCGATAGGCAAACTATGGCTGTGCCGGAAGTAGTTTCCGTTCCTATGCTCTTGAACCATGCGGAGCCGTTACGAACGATTTCCGGAACGTACGAGAGCGTCTTTACGTTATTGATATTAGTTGGCTTCTGCCAAAGACCAGCGGCAGCTGGGAACGGAGGCTTGAACCGAGGAGTGGAACGCTTTCCCTCGATCGCCTCCATTAGGGCGGTTTCTTCACCCGCAACATAGGAATCACCAGTCAAAGAGACTTCCATGTCAAATGAGAAGTCAGTCCCGAGAATATTCTTACCGAGAAGACCAGCTTCGTACGCTGCCACGATTGCTTTACGGGCTGATTCAATTGGCAACTCGTGCCCCGTACGAATGAAAATATATCCGTGAGTTGACCGAGTGGCGTAGCCGTTGATGATCAGTCCTTCAACTAGCGTGTGAGGATCGTTTTCAATGATGCCTTTATCGTTAAAGGCGCCTGGGTCGCCTTCTTCGCAGTTACACAGAACGTACTTCACAGGGGCTGTCGAAGGGGCCAGAAAACTCCACTTCAGGCCAGCAGGAAATGCTGCCCCCCCGCGGCCTCGTAAACCGGCGGCCTTTACTTCGTCAACGATCTGCTCAGGAGTCATCTCCGTTATTGCACGATTGAGCGCAGTGTAACCGCCGTTAGCTACGTACTGAAGTAAATCATGAGGGTCGGTGTCGCCGAAGTTACGGGTGGCGATTCGTTGCTGAAGGGCAACCATTGGCATACTCTCCAGCAACGGTAAATTCCCTGTACTAGACCCATCGCCACCTGAGTATGCAAATGCTCTGTCGATTAAAGGTTTGCCGTTTGTTACGTGTTGCTCAACTATAGCCTGAGCTTCTTCCGGCTTTACGTTTCCATAGTAAACTCGAGCACCATTCGGTAAGAGAATATCAACCAGAGGTTCAAGGTACATCAACCCACGTGCACTAACCTTCGACAAGTTGGCATTTACACCGGTCGCTCCAACCGTCGACTTGAATGCATCGAATACAGCATCGGCACCAGCAGCCTGACCGGAGGTTCCCCCGCCGACTCTAATCCACGCGCTTTCGCCTGCGGCTAACTCATTCCAACGCTTATTAGCGCGGGATTGGAGTTCCTCGAACGGCGTTGACATCGGTTTTCTGGTCCTCTGGTGTCCGGATGGACTGGCGAACTGGTTACTTGCTCATACCTCGAAGTTCGCGGGCAATTTTTGCCGCTGACTCCGGAGTCTGTTTGCCGATTAAATGATGGTTGACTGCGATAACCGGACCCTGAGCGCAAGCACCAAGACAGGTGTTGTATTTCAAGGTGACTTTGCCGTCGGGGCTTTCGCCTTCCTCTTTTATTTCCAGTGCTGTATGAACCGATTCGAGGATTTTCTGAGCACCTACTATATGACAAGAAGGTCCCCAACAGATGTCGAGTGTTTTCTCGCCAGGAGGTGTAAACCGGAAATTCGTGTAGAACGAAGCAACGCTCCACACCTCGTTGATAGTGGAACCGCAGAACGTTGCAGTCTCCTTGATTGCTTCATCTGGCAGGTAATGAATAGCATCCTGCACCGCAATTAGCGATGAAAGTACAGTGACAGTCGGCTGAGCCTGCGCGTTCAGGACTTTCCGAATCTGCTCACGTAAATTCGAACTCTGCGTTGTCTCAGCAGTAGTCAACTTAACCTCAACGAAAAAAGGGAATATTCGACTTCGAGAATTGAATCACAATCGTAGCAGAGCCCAATAGACCAGACAACGAAAAATACATGAATCTCGAAGTCTCAGAACAGTCGGTACTTTTTGTATGCATCCTGTGGGTCCATACCACTCAAAATCATAGCCCGAAGCTCACTTTCGGTAGACATGATCTCTTCAGTTTTATTGAGCACCGACTCGATGATGGACTGGGGTATAACGACTACCCCGTCTATGTCGGCAAGAATCCAGTCTCCTGAAGTGATCTCAACCTCGCCGATAACGATTGGTTCTCCCATCGATTCGACAGTCCATCTTCCTACAACGTCTTTCGGCGTGAAGTAGCGGAAAAATACTGGCCAGCCGAGTTTCTTGATGAAATCTGAATCACGATTACCGCCATCTACCACATAGCCAAGTACACCACGATGTTTCAATGTTTCGGCTGAAAGCTCACCCATATGGGCGATAGTGGAATCATTTGGTTGGCAGACCAAGACTGAACCCGAGGGCGCTTTGCTGAGCAATCCGGTCCATTTCATCAACGAATCATCATTTGAAATCGTGTCGTCAATTCGCCCACTACATGTCCACACGGGCCCTGCCAACGCCAACGTGTCGTCGAGCGGTCTAATGTCGTGTGGTAGCACGCAATTTTGGTATCCCATCTCTCGCATTACATCGTAAACCGCGCCCGTATAACAATCTGCTAAACGCTGTGTGGTGCTCTTCAATTACGTAATTTCCTCTCATTGTTCGAACCTGACGAATAGAATACGGCGGTACATCAACTATGGTCACCAGCCAACGGAGTCAAAGCGTGAAAATCACGTCCATTGAAACGATTCAACTCAAAGAATTCCCGGCAATCATCTGGGTTCAAGTAAAAACTGATTCAGGTCATGTCGGTTTGGGGGAGACGTTTTTTGGGCCACGTGCTGTTGCAGGCTGTGTCCACGAAATGTTCGCTCCTATGTTGATAGGTAAAGACCCATTAGCTATCGAGCGACATTGGCGCGACATGTTCGATATGGCAAATGCATTTGGATACGCCGGTGCCGAAGCGAGAGCCATATCAGCAATTGATATTGCACTCTGGGACATTGCTGGCCAAGTCGCTGGACAACCCATATACGACATGCTCGGAGGTGCATGCCGAGACAAAGTCCGTACTTACAATACGACCGGCCAATACGGTGAAAATAAAGATATGGAAATGGCTATCGTAGATGCTGGTACGCTGGCGAAGAGTTTGCTCGATGATGGCATTACTGCCATGAAATGGGCTTTCACAGATCAGTTTGCCGATATCAACCGCGGTACCCACATTTCGAACGAAGATATGAAGTTGTTACTCAAGCCAGTCGAAGATATCAGAGCCGCTGTTGGCGACCAAATTGAAGTGGCTAATGATGGCCATGGCCGATGGAATCTAAATTCTGCAATCAAAATCGGTAAGGCGATGGATCATCTAGACATGATGTGGCAAGAAGAACTAATTCAACCGACTAACGTTGAAAGCCATTTGCGACTAGCAGATGAAATCGAAGCCCCAGTCTGCGTTTCTGAGAGATTGATAAGCAAATACCAGTTTCGTGAGTATCTAAAAGCGGGTGCAGCCGAAGTAGTGATGCCTGACCTGATTTGGACGGGTGGAATTACTGAAACAAAGAAAATTTGTACCATGGCAGAAGCCGAGCAACGTCCGGTGGCCCCCCATGATATGACCGGTCCAGTGAACGTATTTGCTTGTGCTCACATCTCCATGAATGCCCCTAACGTGTTCCTGATGGAGTCATGCAGGGCGTTCTACGGCAAAGGTGGTTGGTACGAGAAGGTAATAGAAACTAATATCAAAGTTGTCGATGGCTACATGCTAGCTCCTGAGGGCCCAGGGCTTGGCACACGGCTTCGCAGAGACGTGTTTGATCGCTCAGACATCACTGTGGAGATAACGGATGAACCTGGCCGTCATTTTCACTGGGGAGGTCACGAATCACCAGTATTTGAAGTTATTGGAGAACGCGGTGCTCGTCGGGTCCAGTATCGCGACTCTTGGACCGGTGCCGACCCGGACATGATTTCAGAAACTCAAGAACGCTGATCAATTCCAAGGCACCGAAGAAGTCTCTCCGTGAAACGATTCACTATTCCAACCGAACTTCCTGTGATTCCTGAGAAGGTGTTCGACGCTTGGCTTGATAGCGAGGAGCATAGTGCAATGACGGAGTCATGTGCCACGACATCGGTTGAAATCGCTGGGATATTCATCGCCCACGAAGGCTATATCAATGGAATCAATCTTGAATAGAGCGTGGAAAACGAATCATGCAAACGTGGCGAACAACAAGATTCGATGGAACGGATCCGATTCGTTAGTTGAAATATTTTTGGAGAGCATTCCATTTGGGACGAGACTCACGATAAATCATTCGAATATTCCGGACAAACATGTCGACCACTACGAGTCCGGCTGGGTGGATTGCTACTTCATCCCAATGCTCAAGTATTTCTCCGAAAATCCAACCGAATCGACTTACTCGTCCGTGGAGCCAGCCTTCCGGGCTGCGGCCATATCAATAGTTCTATCTCGAGGTTGAGTCGGTGACATTACTATCTCTTCGATCACCGTTCGGCCGGGGAGAGTCGCACACAGTAGAATTGCAGATGCAACGTCTTCCGGCATCATCATAGTTGACCGAGCTGCTGCATCTGGATTGTGAGGACGATTATTAAGAATCGGAGTATCAACTTCGGCAGGCATGATCGTTGAAGCCCGTATGCCTTTTTCGTTCAATTCGGCGTTGATCCCTCGCATCATGTTGTACGAAGCGGCTTTTGCAGCACTGTAAGCAGCACCGCCAAGTAGTCCAGGATGAAGCGCAGCGTACGAAGACACCGTAATTACGGTACCGCCACCACGTTCAATCATAGATCCAATGACCGATTGAGTAAGCCTGTAAACACCTTCGACATTGACTTTGAATACGCTTTCCCACTCTTCAACTCCGACATGTTGAATTGAACGAGCGCGCGAACTGTGACCGGCGTTATTTACCAGTACGTCGACCTGACCAAACTCGGCAATAGCCCATTTGCCGAGAGCAGCAGCTCCGTCACTATCTTCGAGATCCACGGATTTGGCGACTGCTATGCCATTTTTCGCTTCGATTATTGCTACAACTTCGTTCAGGGGCTCAATGCGCCGTCCAACGAGAACAAGTTTCGCACCTTGGTCAGCGAACATCAGAGCCGTCTCGCGTCCTATTCCGGTACCAGCACCAGTGATTATCGCTACCTGTCCTTCGAGTTGTCCCATAGTTCAGCAAATCCAGTCCGTATTAGTAGTTGCCTGCGGAAGCTTACTTCCACGTACGCCAATTCTGTTGCGCATCCTTCAAAATGATGTCGGCAAGTTTACGCCCCATTTTAATGGAGTAATTTGTGCCACGATCTTCAGGATAAATCTGTGTTGTATTAGCCAAATACAATTTCTTTATCGGCGTTCGATGATCGGCAATCGCATTTGAGTAGTTCGTACCAATGATCGGTTGCGCTGCACTCAATGCGTTGTAGTGAACTTTTTTGATCCACGACCGATCGAATTTAGGATTAAATTTTTTGAGGTGTGGTAGATATATGTCCAAAAGTTCATCTTGAGACATCTTGTACATCGGGTCGGTACGGTCAAGATAGTTAGTCAGGTACAAAATACTTCTACCGCCGTACCAATCTTTAGGAAGCATATTTGTATGCTCTATCAAGCCGAGGAAAGGCACATCCGGATCGGCGATATTCATCCAGTAGAAGTCAGTAAGCTGCTGTGACAGTTCTAGAACCACAACTACCGCTGCCAGATAATGAACGTCCGTTAAACGCTTTTTATAGTCATCGGGTAGCTCTACCAAGTCAGGGAATGAAAACGATGGAACTGTCGATAAAACCGTGTCGAATTCTTCTCGTATCTGTTCACCTGTCGATGATTTGGTTATCAGCGCCGTGGCCATTCCATCTACCACTTCGACTTTTGTGACTGGCACAGAGATGTGGATTTCTCCTCCCCGTGACTCGATCACGCTTCTGAGCTTGTCGAAAATCGTGTCAAAACTTCCATCGGGATAGCCAAGCATTTCTCGGCCGCGTATGCCCTGTCTGGAAGCAAATCTAGTCTGGATTTTCGACCAGAACCATGGCATTCCAATCTGATCGTAGAAATCACCAAATTTGCCCTGTAGAAGCGGAGCCCAGACCTTCTCATAGGCCATTCCACCTAGTCTCTCACGTAACCAGTAGTCTGCAGTTTGGTCCTCAAGATCACGCCACTCTTTGATGCGGCCTATTCTAAGAGCAAACAAGCCTAGCTTTATACGGTCCAAGAACGGGATGGCTCTGAAGCGGAGCAAATCAAGTGCAGTAGTCGTTTTGTAGACCTTGCCGGATGTATATGTTCCTACACGCGATGGATACCACTTCATAGACTCGGCAATGTCGAGATCAGCCATCAGGTCCAGTATGACTTTGTCGTTGGTGAATAGATGGTGATATCCACGTTCCAATTGACTGCCACCAACTGGAATAGTTGAGGCCTGACCGCCAATAAACGGTGCAGACTCGTAAACGACTACTTTGTGACCCGCTGCTGAAAGATCGAATGCGGCTGCCAGACCTGCAGCTCCGGCACCGATAATGCCAATTCTCATACCGACGAACTTTCTCTTATGATCAGTTGATCCGGTTCATTGACGCCCTTCATCAATCCCGATAGTGAATTGCCATCCAAAACTAATAACACCGCCCCGACTACCGTAGGTGGAACCCACAGCACTACATGAACAGTCAAAGCATATGCGGCAGCGACCTCCTGCCCTACACCAAGAGCGACTAGTGCTGCCGCCCCAAAGAAGTCGAATGGCCCCCAACTGCCTGCTGTCGAAGGTAGAACACCAGCGAGGTTAGCTGCTGAAGTGAAAACAAGAATCGCAGCGATGAACTCAATCTGACTATCAAATACAGGGCGAAGATCGAAACCGACAGCGATCAAGTAGTACATTACGGCTTCAGATGCCCAGACTGGCAGCGACCAAGCAAACACTTTCGCCAGATCTGCTGGTGAACTAACAACGGTAAGGCCTTCAAGGAGACGTCTGGCAATACCCAGCAATCGAGTTCGAATGCTCTTACCTACCATGAACATCAGGCGGGAGAACCACCCGAGTACGGTTTCGCTACTAGTCGTAGAAATAATCAGAACGACGGCGAATACGGCAATGAAAGGTAGTAGTGCAGCCGTAGCTAGAACTGCAGCGCCACCAGGTACGTTGGACGACATGTCCCCTACTGCCCTTTCGACTCCGACCGTTCCCATCAATCCGGCAGCAGCAAGGAAAAATAGTAATGCGAGTACATCGGTCGCCCGCTCGACAGCAATAGTTCCGAAGGCAGCTGGGGCAGAACAACCTTCTCGCAGGCTCAGGTAGTACGACCTGACGACTTCACCGATTCGGACTGGTATCAGGTTATTTGCCATGTACCCGACTATTACAACGGCATAGACACTTTTTCGAGGAGAGCCTAACAACGGCCGTAGAAGAAACTTCCACCGAGCGGAACGGAACCATACGGCAATGAAGTAGAACAGTAATGAAGGTGCTACATACGCGTAGTTGGCATCGCCAAGAACACCACCGATCTTATCGAAATCAACAAACAATATGACGAAGACAGCGAGAAACACTGCGCTTCCAATCGTACCCAGCCAGAAGGCTTTATTTCCAAAAAACATGTGGTGTTGCCGGAGTCATTAAAGTTCGGTCGGATAATACGCTCTACTTCGCCGGAACAAGCGGTATCTTGTCCGAGAAATAGACGTCGGAGTCGATAGTACCGAGCGGGTTAGAAAGTTTTCGGTATAGGAAATAGTCTACCGAGCCAGCCCACCGGTTACGATCCATTAGGGTGGCAAATAACGTCCGAGGAGTCACATCTCGATAACGTTCAGGGAACCACCAGCGATGGACGAGTCTTCGACCATCGGAAAATCCGTCGGGTAACTTGGCTCTAACTTTGGCGTTATTGTTTTCATTAACCACCACGATCACGCGGTCTTCGCCGACTTTCACATCGTCAGAGCTGAGGTCGTTAAAGGCAACCTCTGTGTACTGTCTGAGATACCATTGCCATGGCCACGCGTAGGCATCTGTCGTGTCTATCGCAAGTTTGATTTCTGATCGGTCCCCTGTGAGTTCGGCAGTCCGTTCAATCTCTTTCACCAGATTATGAATATCAGGTGAAGTCTGGGTATAAACGAGCATTTCGCGAGGAATATCACCGTTCTCGAAGCTTGCGATCCACCCGGCTCGGAAGGTAAATGCAAACATAATCGCTACTGTGATTAGACCAGTGATTCCCAGAGCTTGGGACCGACCGATTCGACTTCCTAATACCTGTAGTGCAAGGAGTAATAACCCAAGCACAGCGAGGATTGTCCATGCGGAGGCGAACTGGCGAGCGCCATCGCCAAGATCGTGGAAGACGATCTTCCAGAGCATGACATAAAAAACTGGAACACCCACGATAGCCAAACCAGCTCGATTGTGCCAAGCATGCTTCCATTCGATCGCCATGATGATGTTGTTCAACGTGTTGGCAGCGAGGATTATGGCTGGAAGAACAATGTTCACAAGCAGCCACGGCATCTTTTCGCCGGCATGTGTGTAGGCAATGAAAGTGCTAATTGTCCAGAAGAATAAAAATCTGTTGAACTTCGACGTTTTCAACGTAAATGGAATCGTTATCGCCGCACCGTAGACGAAAAGCAGCGAGATTTTACCGACGTATGTAAGGACATCTTGCTCGGAGCCATTGATCACACCTCTCTCGAAGCTGAGGCTGTCGTTGGCAAGAACGACCATCGAGGCGGCAATTATGGCAACGAATATCCAGGGGCGAATACCGGATTTGAAACCGTAATAAATCATAGACGCTGCGGCTACGCCGAATGGCAGGAACTCATAAATCGAACTGATTGTGAAGTAGTAATACCAAGGCTGGCTTCCGCGAGCTACCTCGTGTTGGGCTATCCAATAACCGAGAGATTGCCACGCCCCACTACCTATTCCCGCCGGGTTCGAACCAAAATTAGCAAATAACAATACGAAGACGAGCGCAAATGCACCAAACGCCCCCAGAAAAACACGACGGTTCCAATACCACCCTGTCACAAGCGAAACCGCTAGGAAGGCTGCACTGATTCCTATAGCAATACTCCAGCCAGGGCCGTTCGGACTTCCTGTAACAACTCCTGGAGTACCGTCTTCGGCGGCCAGAGTAACACCGAGAATGCCTTGAAATATTGCAATGCCTGCCGCAAGCAGCGGTAAACTCAGGGTTGCCAAGAGCACTAGAAACGATGCTTCAGGCGTGAATTCATTCAGCGATCTTCTGGCGTAAAGCCAATCGCGAACTTCTGGCCATACCTGTGTAATCAGATATGCCCCAATCGTTGCGATGACGATGTACTGAGTTTCTTTTGTAGCGAACCCGATAGCAATCAGAGCGGCTGCAATGTACAGCCATCTGTTTTTTCGATCACCAAAGTACCGCCACATCACACCGACAAGAGCCAGGGCGAAAACAGCCATAAATATGTCATTCCGGGCGAATCGGCTGAAGTAAAGGATCGATGGAGAGAACGCCAATAACAATCCAGCGACAAGGGCACCTACTTGACCGATTCGGGGTTTCAGCAACAACGGTATTAACACCAGTCCAGTGCCAAATAATGCCATCGGCAGTCGGAGTGAGAAATCGCTGTCACCTACTAGAAAGAAAGAAGCCGCGACTGAATGGAACAGGAACATTCCATGCATTAATGGGTTGTGATCGTAACCACTACCGTTGAACAACTGATAAGCAAAATACCCGTGCAAGCTTTCATCATGGTGGACGGCCCGACCACCTAGATCGTACAACCGCATCGTTAATGCGACCAGAACCAATGCTGTATAGATTGAGAATTCGATTCGAAACGGAATCAAAAAACCCTTACTAGTGTCTAATTGACCTGAAGAACGTCTATCTGGCACCACATCGGCAATGTCACCAGTAGCCCAATGACCATCGATCCAACGTCCGGCGTTCGATTGAGTTCTGCCCGCAGATTCAGTTGAATTATTATCTATCGTCAACAGCTATTAATTGATGCCGAACACTGTGTAAGAACCATGTTCGATTATGCGATCACCAAGCCTATCGAACATTGCCATGTCAATGTTGCCGTAGGTTGACCGTTCCCGAGGTCCTACGACAATCATGGTAAGTACATATTTATTGACCAGCATAATCAGCTCTTCGGGGTCTCTCGATGTATAAATCGTTCGGACATCTGCTTCTCGGTCAGAAAATAGAGCATCCGTGCCGTGCCACTGAGTTTCGTGGAATGTCCATCCCAATATCGCTGGAACTCCTGATGACCCTGATATGCGACCAAATTCTGTGTAGCTCCCTCCTACGGCCTCGACGAGTACGTCATCGCTGGTGGCAATTTCACTAATCTCACTTATTACATCCAACTCATCAGAATTGCTTGAGTCCATGAAACTCAAACTATCAAGATTTGGACCGATTCCTGAGGACACTGTTTTCGAGACTGCCGCAGCTATCGGGAAATAAACTGATGTGATTACCAGTACGGTCAGAACCGCAAGCGCGGTTCTGCTAAACAGTTTCATCTTGCCGTTGAATGATGAATGATATTTCCACCAGATATATACACCATATCCACCGACTACAGACAGCAGTATCCAAGCTTGATAGTAGAATTTGAACACAGTATTCATTCGATTGCCAAATAAGTCGTGGACAAAGAACAGTTCAGCAGCAAAAAGTAAGTACACAGCGAGAGCACTCAGTAAAAGAACAAAATGAGATCCACCGTCAGCACCTCGCCTGGCGCGGGTAAGGACAACTGCGATCAGAATGGTTGCCAGTCCACCTAGGAATGCTGAGACCGGTAGCCGAGAAATCACATCAGTAGCTTGTGCGGGCTCATTAAACGACAAATGTGTGATCGCCCATATTAACCACGGTCCGCCAGTCAACACTACTCCCACAATCCAGGCTGGGCGCCAGAACAGATGTTGATCGTATTGACCCGACAGTACATTGCCACGAAGTTTTTTAACCAAAAGCCTCGTGTAACGATTTGCCAAAAGAATAACGGTCGGGGCACCGACGGTAATCAATAACAACCAAATGGATAAAAAGTGGATCGGGCGAGTTCCGTACTTGACCGGAGCGAGCGGCGGCCATTGCACCTGACTTGCGGCTGTACCGAAGTAGAAAGGTGCAAACACAAAAATTCCAATTACCCATAGTGAAACCATAGGCAATACATTCTGAAAGAATGACCTTGTGCTCAGACTACGACTTCCAATCCAGCCGGTTACGACTAACCCCGTAGTCAGAAACAGCAATAACCCAACATCCCAAAAGTTGATGAACCCCGATGCCCCGATCACGATTGCAATGATTCCGGCAGCTGGAATGTTCTTTCGCAGCACTCCAAACGAAATTGTCCTATGTGCGATGAAAAATGCAATCAACACGGTTACCCCGGTGAGAACAAAGGGAATGGACATCAAATGGGGATGGAAATCACCAAGTAGAAAACTAAAGAAAGGGTATTCCTGGATGGTGAAATCGAGTTGTTCGCCCGTTTCACTGAACGTATTCGTGATCCTTGAACTGTTCCACCACCACCAAAAATCGTCAGGGCGCCACGTGACGATTCGGTCGATACGGTCATACTGATCTCCTTGATACCAATTCAGTAGCGAGTTAGGAGCTATTTTTGTGATGTCAAGGATGGTCCATAGTCCAGACAAGTTCGAAACTAGCAAAAGCAGAGTCGCTGTTACGCCTCCGGATATCAGAGAAATCTTGGTGTGTGCTCCATCGCGCCGAATGAGCGTTATAACCAACGAGGTTGCAACCGAGGCTGCCATCCCGGCCACAAGCGCAATCCCAACATTGAACGCGACTGAGGGTGTTACTCCCGCCATCGTACTCACACCGCCATATATCCAATACCCGAAATAGTAGTAGGCGATCGGCTCACCAGCCAGCCAGAGATCTTGGGGAGGGGCGTATTCCGAGCTGGTGACTGCTGTCAGCATCATCAGATCCATCGGCTTCTCAGTACCTGATGCAGCCGGGTCGAATGCCCTCATCGACAGGAACATGACAAAGAACACGATGAATATCAGCTCGACTGTTAGAACAATTTGCCACCGTCTGACCATTGATCGTCGTAGCTTGACGAAATCGGACTTCAGAATCCAAGAACTAACAAGACTCAGAACGATGAGAACTGACCACCACACGGCTGGGCTATTCGGAAGTAATTGCGCGTATGACAGGAGCCATACTGTTGTTGAGATAAGCAACAAGCCGACTGGTTTTGAAATCGCCCAACCTCGATCTGCCAAAACAGGGAATGAGCGAGCGACAACAGCGAGCGTTGCGATCCCGATTAACTCGACCGTTAGAAGTGTTGCGACAGCTTGTAGCATTTACTGGCTCGAGTTATCGATACGGATTGCTCACAGATTAAATAGCCGGCTCAGGTAGTAAGGCTGTGGCGAAGGCATCGGAATCGAAGGCTGACATATCAGAGGATTTTTCTCCAGTTCCTATGAACCAAATTGGCAACCGCAACTCTTCAGCTATCGCTAACACCACACCACCTTTTGCGGTGCCGTCTAGCTTTGTAAGGAATACGCCATTGCAGTTGACTGCCTCGGTGAATGATTTCGCCTGCATCAGTCCGTTTTGCCCTGTTGTTCCGTCGATCACTAGCATTATCCGTTCTGTGAACCCGGCCCCATTCTTTTCGACGATGCCGCGCACTTTGCGAAGCTCTTCCATTAAATTGTGTTTCGTGTGAAGTCGACCAGCTGTATCGATGATCAGCAAGTCAACATTCCTAGCTCTCGCTGCATTGAGCGCATCGAATGCCACCGCCCCAGGGTCACTTCCAGCATTCTGCGAAATAACCGGAACACCGAGTCGTTCACCCCAGATCTGAATCTGTTCAATAGCACCTGCTCGAAACGTATCGGCAGCTGCCAGCATCACTTTTCGTCCTTCAGACTTCGCTATATCAACTATCTTTGCGATCGAAGTGGTCTTACCTGCACCGTTCACTCCGACAACCAGAAGCACAACCGGGATACCATCCGGAATTGGGTCTAGATTCGACGAATCATTGAGCATGTCGGCAATGAGGTTCCTCATCCGTATCCGTACTTGCTCGGGTTCTTTAAGCGATTCGTTATCAACAATGTCACGCAGGCGGCTGATAAGACTCATTGTGGTGTTAACACCTACATCAGAAATAACCAGCGCTTCTTCGAGTTCATCCCAGAAATCGTCGTCGATGTTTGAACGGCGAAAGATTCCCCCGAGCCGGCCTCTCCATGCTGATCCAGTTTTTTCTGAACTCTCAGCAGTTTTTTCTTTCTTTTTGAATACGCCGAGCAGTGTCGGTCCCTCTTTCTGTTGTATTGAACGATATGGTTGGCTTGCGGTTATCCCGCCATAAGGATGATCAATGCACGTTCAGCGGCTTCTCGTTCAGCATCAATTTTCCTCGATCCCGATCCATAAGCAACGGGGGCACCGTCGATTACAACTGCCATTGTGAATAGGAGATCGCTTGGTAAGCCAGTTTCTGATAATAGTTGGTAACGCGGTGGTTTGCTGCCATTTGCCTGCAAATACTCTTGTAGAAGGGATTTGGGGTCTTTGCGAGTCCCTCTTCGAAGAACTTCGTCGACGTGTTCACCCAGCCATCGATTTACAAATGTGCGGGCTTGTCGATATCCACGATCTGTATAAACGGCGCCTACGACAGCTTCAAATGTATCAGCAAGATTCGAAGTTCGTTTGTCACCACCCGCAGCAGATTCGCCCTTCCCCATAACAAGCCACTCGCCCAATCCGATGGCTCTGGCTACCGTTGCAAGCGTCTCTCGCCGCACTATCTGAGAACGGCGAACTGTCAGGTCACCTTCAGCTAGTTCAGGTGCCCCTGAATACATCCGGTCAGCAACGAGCATCCCCACTATCGAGTCCCCAAGAAATTCCAAGCGTTCATTCGAAACCGGCGGTTCATCCGGATGTTCATTAGCGTAAGACTGATGCGTCAAAGCCAAAGCAAGAACGTCCCGATCGACGAATCTGATTTTCAACGCGTTTTCGACCGCGTCTAGTTGTTCAGAATCTAATGGCTGAGTGGGCAATTTTCGTTAATCCCCGACGCCCCGCGGCCATGGTGGTTGTGGACGTTTCAATTCTCCAAAGTATTTACGATCACTGGCAACGCCCATGAAATCCCTAAATGCACCCATAGATTCATTTTCAGGAGGCGTAAACATTTTCAGGAATGCGGCTGTTCCATCCTCGAAAACAAACGTCGGAGTTCCGAACACGCCTAAGGTCAATGCTTCTTCATGATCGGCACCGATCTGGGCAAGGGAAGCAGGATCATCAAGCTCAGTTGTGAATTTTTTCAAATCAAGATCAACGGATGATGCGATAAGAAGCACAGATTCACGAGAACGAATATCTACCCGTACTACGTGCTTGGCGTGGAGAATTTTATCCATGTAGTCGTTATGTGCGGTCGTTCCTTGAGATCGAGCTGCAATACCACCGCGGAGCGACCATAAACCACGGCTAACATAATCGGAGTCCTGTTCCCAGGCTTTCCAACCATCACCTTCTTTGGAATTGGCTTGCTCCAGCGCAAAGCTGCGCCAGTTAATCTCAAGCTTTTCCCCGAGTTCATCTTTTACCCTGGTCAGCCAAATGGCGGCCTGTCTAACCCACGGTCAGGTGTAGTCGATGAAGATATCTACTGTGACAGCGGTATTTTTTAACATCTCTTCTGAAAATTCTTTCGGTAATCTCTCAAGCATAGGTTGAAAGTCTAACAACGCTACATCGGATCGTTCTGGCAAAGATTCTGCTTTTACGCGTAGTATTTGTTTTCCGACACAAACATAACGTCAATGCCGAACTTAGCCCAACTCCTTACAACAAAATCTTCCGCCGAGTATAGACGCGTATTCGATCTTTGCAGGGCGATTTCTGGCGAGTTCGATGACATAGACGCGGTGTATGTAGTCGGTGGAGTAGTACGTGATCTAATTCTTGAGCGTGCCCCTAATGACATAGATATTTCCGTAGTCGGTAATGCACGAGGATTTTCTGAAGCTCTTGCGTCAGGTTTGGGCGTGAATTCTCCGGTAGAGTCACAGTTTCTTACTTTCAAAATCAACGCGGTTGATTTGAAGTTAGGTGGTTCGTCCATCGATGTTGTCACTGCGAGGTCCGAAACCTATTCCGAGCCTGCTGCCCTACCTGAAATTGCTGTTTCGTCGATTAGTGACGATCTAAAGCGACGTGATTTTACGATCAATGCGATGGCACTGTCGCTTTCGAATTCAAATTGGGGCAACTTGGTCGATCCGGCAAATGGGTTTGGCGATGTGATGCGCAAGCGAATCAAGGTACTTCATGCTGGCAGTTTCGTTGATGATCCGACGCGGATATTCCGAGCAGTTCGATATGCTACAAGACTTGGTTTTTCAATCGACTCTCGAACTAGTTGGTTGATGTCCGAGTCACTTGCCTACGTAGATCGTCTAAGTGGAACACGAATCAGAAATGAATTCGAACAATTGCTCGGCGAGTCAAAAAGGACAGACATGCTTCGAATGTCCGAGGAAATGGGCTTGATCGGCGCGATGAGTCCCGGATTGAGGATCGGATCGAAAGCGCTTCAAGTATTGGATTCTCAGGAGGAACTCGGAACCCTTTCAACTGACTTAACGGACCTGCTTGCAATTGCAACTTTCGGTCTCAATGAAGACGAAGCTACCAGGGTGATAGAACGTTTTGACGCCCCTGCCGAGTGGGGTGAGTCGATTACCGGGAACACCAGACTTGCAAAGCATGTTGCACTGCTCGATAGACCGAACATTCTTCCGAGTGAATTGGTCGAGATACTTGATCAAATTCCGTTGGCCTCAATTAGGGCGCACATCGCAGTCGGCCCGCCTCTCCCCCGTCGCGACAAACTCAACGATTACATGGAAAGGATCAGGTTCATCAAACCTGATCTGACTGGGATTGACCTAATAAAAGCTGGCATTCCAGAGGGTCCGATAATAGGGAAACTGATCTGCATAGTGAAACGAGCGAAACTCGATGGTCATGTCCGTTCAAGGCAAGAAGAACTAGAACTTGCTTTGAACCGATTGCCAGGATTTCTCACTAATTAAGCTTCGTCTTCAGGAAGTGCCCGCTCAACGTGGGATCCACCCCATTCAGATGCCCTTCGAGCTAGCCGTTCACGGTGGAACATGTACTGATTCGCAAGAGCAGAATGGTTCCCAAAGTAATCACGCGCCCAGTCTGCGGCGTAAGTAAGCGACGCTTTTTCAGGCAATTTGTACCACTTGCGGAGAGCCCGCAATATATGTCGGTCGACTATGAACGATTCTGATTTGTCGAGCGAGAAGGCTAATACGCAATCGGCGACTTTCTCACCTACCCCATAAAGAGCGACAAGCGCCTCTCTGGCATCTGCGTACGTAGCCTCGCGCAAATCAGTCAATTTCAGTTGACCTAGGGAGACAGCCTCAGCCGCTGGAACTAAGTACTTGGCTCGAAATCCAAACCCTAGATTACGTAGGAACTGCTCACCGGCTTCGGCAACAACTTCTGGTTCAGGGAAAGTCACATCACGAACTTCTGGACCTATCGAAAAACCCAATTGCTCAGCAGCGGATCCTACGTTCAATTTGATTCTAGGGATATTCGACGTACTCGAAGTGATGAAACTAAACAGGCATTCCCATGGATCTTGGCGAAGAACCCGTAACCCCGGATATCCTCGTACCGCGGGGCCAAGGCAAGGATCATCGCCAAATTTTGAGCGGAATCCGTCGATGTCTTGATCCTGACCAAAATACTCCATCATCGAGTGTTCCAGCCCTTTGACGCCGTTGTCGTCTCGTGGTGTAACCACGACTCCCCCGCCAACCTCGCTGACGTTGACCACTCTACGTCCGACCACACCACGATAACCGCCGGTATCCTCCTGCCACCATCGAAACGACTGTCCGCCGTCCAGAGTCGCTCCAAC
This sequence comes from Chloroflexota bacterium, assembly GCA_013204545.1. GTDB lineage: Bacteria > Chloroflexota > Dehalococcoidia > Lucifugimonadales > Lucifugimonadaceae > Lucifugimonas. Next base: position 99,854 of record JABMNN010000093.1, read on the forward strand.
ATCCACGTAACCTAGAGGAAGGAAAACGGAGTTAACGGTCGTTGTGTTGTTTTCGAAAATTGTCACTCAAATGTCCTATTGCGCCAAGTCTCTAATAGATGGAACAAGCGCTCAGTACTTACTCGACGTACGGTACATCTCGGCAGCGAAGCTTGGAACTTCACTCCGTAGTTTTTTGTCACGATTCGATTGTCGAGAATTACGAACACACCGCGATCAGTACTTGATCGGATCAAACGACCAAAACCCTGTCGAAAGCGTTGAACTGCTTCCGGGATACTGTACTCGCTAAATCCGTCCTCGAATTTTTCACTACGAGCCGCTACGATCGGATCCGATGGCACAGGGAAAGGCAATCTCGCCATCACTAGAGCGTCAAGTGATGCTCCCTGAAGGTCAACACCTTCCCAGAGACTACTTGTTCCCAATGCTATGGTTGGTCCCTCCTCCGCAAGCATTCGCATGATTCGAGCCGGTGAACCATCTGCTCCCTGAGCGATTACTCGAATTCCCTGCTGTGTCAGCACCGACGATATCGCTTTTCTCGCGTTGTCCAGAGCGGATATTGACGTGAACAGAGTAAGTACACGTCCGGCACTGGATTTAGCGATGTCGATAAGTACTGCTGCAGTGGCGTTCGCGAATCCGGGATCACCTGGTGCAGGCATATCTTCCGGCACGGCGATTAGCGTGTTTTTTTTGTAATCGTATGGTGAACCCAAAACGAGATCGGTTCCAGTTTCCAATCCAATAGAATTTCGGAATCGCTCGAAATTCTTCTCGTACGCTACTGTCGCTCCTGTAAGAACCACGGTTTTTCCAGAACAAAACAAGGCTTGATTGAGCTTTGTCGAGACATCGAGCGGTGCGCCGTTGATGTCGGTTCCTCGGTTTCCAGATTGAGCACGTAGCCAGTAGACGCTATCTTCCTGTGGCTCAGGAATAGCTTCGCGCAAAGAAGTGGCCGCCGCTTCGATGGAATCTTTGACACTGAAGGAATCAAGAACGAGTCCTTCAGCAGAACTGTCTTTTGTAGCAGATGCCTGTTCGCAAAGCTCACCGAGATGAGCTGCAACTTCCAATAACCGTGTGTTTGCGTTCTCCCAGGCGATTTCCAGATTATCCCAAGTAGATTGCCTCCGCACCGTGTCGGTCAGGCGCAGTTCTGACCGTTGTTGAGATCCTCTTGCGGCCGTATCAGCGATCTCTGTCGCCATATCGAACATGATCGATGCATTTTGGATTGCCGCTTCAACAGCTCCGGTCGCTTGCAACCCTATGTTGGTCGAGGCATCTAACGCGTTTACTGCACCCTTTAATATCACTCCGGCAAGACGGGCAATAATCCCCCGTGCTCCAGTCAGCTGTCGAAGTTCATTTTCTAGTTGCAGTTGGTTTACTGAAAATCCTAGATGAGACGTTGCCGTAGATTCTAGGTGGTGCGCCTCGTCAATTATCAGCACGTCGTAGTCAGGAAGTAGACCTCCGCCCATCGCTATATCTGACATCAGAAGTGCGTGGTTGATGATTAAGACGTTTGAGGCGTTTGCCTGATTTCGTGCCTTGCGCAGGAAACAAGGTCCGTCGTTGGACGGGCACATCACCGCTCCTTGTGCGGAAAATCTACCGAACATCGAAGTCAGTCGCCCGAGAGCCAGTTCAGTGCGGTCGCCGGTTTCGGTATCACGAAGCCAGACCAAGAGTTTGGAAAGGAGTTTTGATTCTAGATCATTCGGTTGCGTACTCAAGACCGCGTTCTGCCAGCGTTTAAAACAGACGTAGTTCGCTCTGCCTTTTAGTTGGGATACACGCATTTTGTCGGGAGATTCACCGAACTCGGTCAACGCTGTCCTGGTGATCTCGATGTCTTTAGTGATCAACTGTTCCTGGAGGTTGATCGTGTTGGTCGATATAACTACTTTTGCTCCGGTGCGCATTGCATGTAGGATCGTTGGAATCAGATAAGCCAAAGATTTACCGACACCGGTTCCAGCTTCGACTACGAGATGTTCACCATTTTCAATTGCTGATGCGATGGCTTTCGCCATTTCGACCTGTTCTGGTCGTGACTCAAAGCCCGGCAGTGATTTCTCGAGTGAACCGCCTCCACCAAAAATATCATCAACAGCGACGGAAATTTCCTGTGTGGCATTGTCATCCTTGTCGTACTTGTGCGGCTTGATTGACGGAGTTTTTCCAGATGAACGGAGTCGTAATGACAACTCTTTAGGATCGATTCCTGTGAGGCTGTCGCTGGTCGGCAACAGTGGAGAATCGTCACGATCCAGAATCCTACTAACCAGAGCGGCGAGAGGGGTTCGAGAGTGTTCACCAAGTTTTTTGATCTGCTCAAGAACCGGACGGTCAAAGCCTTCGATAATTCCGACTAGGTAAAGAAATAGATCTCGTGTGACGAGAGCATCGGAAAGTGCTCGATGCGGATTGTCGTGTGAGAATCCGAATCGTTGAGAGAGGCGTCTAAGACTATATTCAGGGCCCGCTGGAAGCGCAATTTCAGCCATCGACATGGTGTCGTATAGTCCATCTGGCTTCACTCCATGTGACCGCAGGAAAGATGCATCAAAGCCAACGTTGTGACCAATGAGCGGAATACCTGCGATGAAATCAGCGACATCTGATTTAACTTCATCCCAAACGGGAGCAGAGTCGACATCTTCTTGGGTTATGCCGGTCAGCCCGACGATGAAAGTGGATAATTTTCTCTGGGGATTTACGAGTGCACTGAATGTATCGACCTGTTCACCGTCGATAAATTTGACGGCGCCGACCTCGATGATGTGATCAGATTTTGAGTCAACGCCCGTCGTTTCGAGATCGAGCGCAATTAACGTGTCTTGGTGGATGCCAGGCAATTATCGGTGGTGAGTGTCGACTGAGAGGTGGAAATATCGGTTGTACGACGGCGCTGATTCGACTGTATCGGAATCCCGGTACAACGAAGCGGAGTATTGTAGGAATCTTGAGCAGAATTCAATCGGATAATGCCTGATGATAAATGCCTAAAATCCGGCTGATTTCAGTACGTATTCGACGTTATCGAAACCCGATTCCAACTCTTTAGCGTCAATCGCTCGAATCACATCAGTCATGGCAGCGTTCACCGGTGTGTCGATTCCTACGGTTGCCCCCTGCTGGCAAACAAACCCGTTCATCTGATATATCTCCGTCGGTCGTCCCTTGACCACGTCTTGCGCCATCGATGGGCGCCAGTTGGCACCTGACGATTTCTCAGCCAGTTCTCCGTCCAGTGCCTCGTAGACGTCGCCGAGAAAAGCATCTGCCCACACTTGTGCCGATTTTCCACCGAAATTCTCTACATTATGACCGAGTGCCAGGCCAACTGATGCGACTTCCTGCGCAAGTCGGATTTGTAATTCACGCCCTCGGGCATGTTTGTTTAGATCTGACATACCCATGCCACTCGAAGCAGCGACAGGGTTCCCCATTGAGTTTTGACTGAGTTTCGCCCAGCGTTCACCCCAGAGATTAGTCGTTACTTTCCCGCCATCAATGGGATCTAGTATTTCGATCAACTCATGAAGTCTTAGAGTGTCGCTTCCATCATGATTCCCCGCTCGGAACACGATATGCCCGTTGTCACGCTGTCGGGCGCCGCCGGGTCTTTCGACCTTGCCGGCCTCCCACATAGCTACCGAGATGCTCGACATAACGAGTCCAACCGCTCGAACAGCGCCGACAGCTTCGGCAATGGCAGGGTCAGTCCAGGTGTTCTGTGAGGAAACGATATAACCGTTTAGTTTTACGAATTTGTTAATAAACGTTGCCGCCCAGAAGGTGTCATAGGCCTTGACCGCCACGAAGCCGATATCGAATTGCTCTTTACGCGCAATCAATTCGTTTTCGTGAAGGTGAAACATCGTTGGGTATGCGACAAATGAATCGTGTGGACCGTCAACTTTGAGACCATCTTTTCGAATTGTTTCAACTTGTTCATTCCACGGATCGACCAATGTAACATCATGTCCAGTGTGGGATAGCCATCCGCCAAGGTACGAACCCACAGCGCCGGCTCCGATGAAGATAATTCGTTTCTTATCTGACATTAATTACTTCTCGATAATTTGGATTGGAATCGTTTGTTTAGTCGTAATAAATGGCTTCTGAACCGGCATTACGACGGTCGGTACTGTTTATGAACTCCTCTTGAATTTCCGGGGGCGGATATGTGTATCGCTTGTTCGACATCATCCATCCTTCAGCTTTTTCGTTGCTGGTTCGCACGGTTGCGTCTTGACGATCTTTTACAGAAACCTTTAGTCGAGTACCTAATCCTGGCTCAGTCGGTGCCATGAGGTATCCATCTTGAATTACAAAATCAGGTTCGATGAAATCACGGTACCAACCAAGATGCATGGCTCGGTTGTATTCCATAATCATCACATTCGGAGTAGCCATTGCGATATGAGCACATGCGAACATATTCACCGGCCCCACACAGTCATGCGGTGCGATCGGCATCTGGTGAACTGAGGCGAGGATAGCAATCTTCTTCACCTCGGATATACCACCTGTCCAAGTAAGGTCTGGCATCGTTATTCGTGCCGCTGACGACTCTATAAACCGTCGGTGCTGATATCGAGTCATTAAACGCTCAGCCGCGGCGATTGGGGTTGATGTCGCCGACTGTAATCGCACGTGCGCCTGCTCGTTCAAGGGAGAAATCAGCTCTTCGTGCCACATCGGACGCAGCGGCTCCATCTCTTGAACGATTCGTATGGCGTTTGGAAGATTCCACTTGGCATGGCCATCGTTTGCAACTTCGATCTCCATACCGAGTTTGTCGCGGATTTCTCTCAACGGGCGTAATGCCCAATCGAGGTCGTCCTTAAACAGAATCTGACCGTCCGACTCTCTGGCAATGAAGTCTGTTGGGGACATCTTCATCCCAGTGATTCCCTGATCGAGTAGTCGTTTAGCTACACCGACAGGGTCAGTCCAAACGTCGTAGCCGTCAGTGACTTCGCCGTATACTCCGAGCGTGTTATAGACCTTGATTCGATGACGGGTACCACCACCGAGGATCTCAAATATAGGCATCTGTAGTGCCTGTCCTTTGATATCCCAGAGAGCCACATCCAAGGCAGATATCGCTCTCAGTTCAGCACCGCCGTAACCGGCATGATCGGATAATCTGAACATTGTCTGCCAGTGGCGTTCTATTTCCGCAGGATCTCGACCTATAAGCAGCGGACCGAAGTGATCATGAATAGCTGATTCAACCGTCGATGCGGCGTACCAGGTTTCACCGAGTCCGATGAGTCCGGTGTCAGTATGGACTTGAACGAAGATTAGATCGGGGAATTGACCGACTCGAATGGTGTCAATCTTGGAAATAATCATTGGGCGTCTCCTGTGTCGCCAGTTGGCAATCCACCTTCCTTAAACCACGTTGCTATCCCACCACCGGGTCCACCAGTAGGAGAACCTCCGTCGCCGGTAGTGAGTCGTTCGGATATTGGTGAACCTTGGGCTCGAAAGTCCCTGATTTCTTCCATTTCGGCCCACATTTTGCTTGAGAAATTATCGCCTCCAGCCCAGCCTTCGTCGTTCATGCCGGGGATCATGATTGACTCATCTGTTACTCGAAGTTCTACGTCTGGACGGTCAAATACTTCTGGGCGGAGTCGCGTCCCTATTCCGGGATTCTGCGGTGCATGGAGCCAACCGTGTTCGATAGGCGGCAGTGGATCGACGAACTCTCCGTACCATCCGTACAAATACGGTCTGACGTGCTCCATGATCATCGCGTTTGGCGAATTCATACATATGTGAGCACATGCAAAGATGTTTACCGGTCCAGTAGCATCGTGGGGAGCTACCGGCACCTGATGAGCCGATGCCATAACTGCAATGCGATGTGTCTCGCTAATCCCACCGGTCCAAATCAGGTCAGGCATCACGATCTGCGCAGATCCGTTCTCGATGAATTCGCGAAGTTGCCAACGGGTAAGCAGGCGCTCCGAAATACATACTGGCGTGCTCGTTGCTTCTTGCAGTTGACGCAAAGCGTCGGGATTCAGCAGTGGCATAAGATCTTCCTGCCACATGATGTCGAGTGGTTCCATCTCTTTAGCAATCTGAATTGCGACTGGAAGAGCCCATTTACCGTGACCGTCGTTGGCGATTTTTATATCGTCTCCTACGGCATCACGCACATCTCTAAATGGCTTCAACACGTAATCCAGTTCTTTAGGTGCGAGGTACTGACCCTCAGTCGGGGTCGCTATTGGTATAGTCGGCCCCATCTTCATCGCGATGATCCCATCGGCGATCAGTTCTTTTGCCAGATCGCCACAACCCTCAAACGGTGCTCCGGTCGCATACACTCGGATTTTCTTTCGCACGGCGCCGCCGAGAAGCTCGTAGACAGGGACTCCGGCTGCCTGTCCTTTGATATCCCATAGAGCCATATCAATTGCAGATAACGCTCGTAGCTCGGCTCCTCCATATCCTGCGTGGTCGGACAATCTGAACATATTCAACCAGTGTCGTTCGATAGCGAATGGATCTCGTCCAACGACTAGTGGTGCGAAGTGATCATGTACAGCCGACTCAACCGTTTTTGACGCATACCATGTCTCACCCAACCCAATCAGACCGGTGTCGGTGTGAATTCGTACCCAAATTACGTCAGCAGGATCGCTAACACGAACTGTTTCAATATGTTTGATCTTCAAGTTGTGTTTTTGCCTCACATAAGAATTACGAAAATTCAGTCCAGATGGTCGCCGAGTATACACCGCGGTGGGGTTAGAATTCCGTTGCGAAATTACGAACATGGTGTTTACATGTGCCGGTTCATCGATATCCAGAGAGCAGCCAGATGCAAAGAGGAACAAATTGAAAGCAGCCAGAGTCGTAGCGCGTCGAAAGATTGAATTCCTCGACGTGCCAGAACCAGGATCACTTGAAGATAGTGAAGTTCGGATAAAACTCGAATCGCTCTCAATCTGCGGAAGTGATATTTATCTTGAATACGACGCAGAACTCCCTGAAGATGATTATCCGTTCGTACCCGGTGCGCCAATGCACGAGTGCGCAGGTGTGGTCGTGGAGAGCAGGGATTCTGACTACAAAGAAGGTCAGAGAGTAATCGTAATTCCTCGTGAAGTCGCAGGAATGCAAGAACAGTTGGTTCAGACAGCCGACCGGTTAATCAAATTACCTGAGTGGGGCGACTTGTCGGAATGGGTCATGTGCCAGCACTCTGGGACCGCACTTTATTCAGCCCGGCATTGGGGCAATCCTCTAGGCAAGAGAATAGCGGTGATCGGTCAAGGTGGAATCGGTCTGACATTTACTATGATCGCCGAACGCCAGGGAGCCCTGCAGATCGTTGGAATTGACCTCGAAGAGTACCGCTGTCGCAAATCATCTGAACTTGGTGCAACTCACACGATCAATGCTACTAACGAAGATACTATCGAAGCTTCAACTGAGATCACTGATGGTAAAATGTTCGACGTGGTTGTCGATGCAAGCGGAAATCCGGATGGGCTCGGCATTGCTATCGACCTTGTCAAAGAGCAAGGTCAGATAATCTCATTCAGTCTAATTGACCCAACAACCGTGTCTTTCGATCACCGAAAATGGATGGGCAAGAACATCCAACTGAATGCCACTGTGATCGCGGCAACCCACGAGCCAATTAAGGAAATACGTGACATTGTAGCGTTGAAAGAACGTGGGTGGATCGATCCTGGTGTGCTCAAAACCCACGACACCACATTCGAAGACGCCCAGAATGCATTTGAAATGTATCGTTTACGTCAAGATGGAGTTATCAAGGTAGCTATGTCAATCTAGACGAGTCGATGGCATAATCTTTCTATATATTCGACTTGTATTGTTTTTACGCTTAATTAGGAGTTTTGTATGTCCGGTGAAGTAGGATCCAAGGCACCAGCATTCACATTGTTGGACACTGATGGCAACGAATTTAACTCAAGCAGCCTCACAGGCAAAAAGGTTGTAATTGCATTCTTCCCAGCAGCATTTAGCGGTGTCTGTGCCGAAGAATTATGCTCTTTCCGAGATGCTCTTGCAGATTTCACGTCAGTTGATGCTGAAGTTATTGGCATATCAATCGACGGTCGTTTCGCCAACAGTGCCTTCCGAATTGCAAACAACCTACCGTTCCCAATTCTTAGTGACTACAAGCAGGCGACCATCGGCGACTACGATGTTGTTTGGCCGAATTTTGCTGGAATGCCCGGTTACACAACCGCTCGACGGTCTGTTTTTGTAATCAGCACTGATGGCAGCATTGCTTGGAAGTGGCTCTCGGATGTTCCGTCCGATCTGCCATCTATCGACGATGTAGCATCGGCAGTGAAATCGGCACGATAGTCACGACTTCTCGTTAGAGATTGAAATCAATTCAAGCCTCGGAGGAATCCGGGGCTTGTTTGCGTTAATCGACTGGCGCATCATTCGCTCAAACAATTTTTCACAGTGCGATCGGATCCATCTCCTTGCCGAAATTCACACCGATTTCTCTTTCCGCACAAGTCGATGCGAATCAAAACGATTCATCCTGCTGGGGAGTCAAAACGGAAAACGCCATCACTGGGCTTCCAACCGGAAATCAGTCGTTCTGGGGAGTTCCGTTCAATATCACTCTGACTGGAAAAAAACCTGTTAGCTTTCGCTGGGAAAACCGAAACAGAGATCGTAATTGATGCTTCCGGGTCTCATCTGGTATTCGCTCACTTTTGTGATGAGAACGCATCTACGACAGTCGCAGGCCAATCATCCGACTACTTGAATCCCGTGGTCACAGCGCCCGGTGAGCACATCGCCGACTACATTGTTGTATATGAAGATGGCACGAACCACCGACAGTCGATACGCAGACGCTTCGAGATTAACCAACTTCAAACTCGTATGCAAAGTGGTTTTGTATCTAGGCAACATCAGGGTCTAAGCACTCTTCCGAAACGTGGGCCGTATCCAGACAATGCGTGGGGTAGGTGGCAAACCGGTGTCATGGTTGGCGATACTCCCTCATCCGGTCGAACACGAGCCAAGGATGATCGGACTGGGCGATCTAACCCTCCGGCGTCATGGACGATTTACGCGCTAGAACTTCCAGACACGAAGAAACCAGTAGCGTCACTCCGAGTAATGTCGACCGGGGCCACATCTTTCGCGATTGGTGGAATAACCATGTTTGACGGCGTAGAGAACCCTCTACGCCATGAGCCACTAGAAACTGTGGTGATTGAATCCAATGACAAGCCCGCTGGCGAGATCGCTGTAGATATCGATTTAGGTGTAATCGCACGTCAACGAGACATTCAGAATTTCGACGGTGATAATTGGCTTGCAGCTCCCGTGCGTGGCTGGGGAGAATCAGTCGAATCTCCTAAGACGTCGGCTTCTATTGATCTAACTGCATCGTTTGACGCCACTTTGACTGTCGATGGTAATGAAATCGGCGAGCTCTCCTAGATTTGGGAAAAACCACGAGCATTGACGGCAAAGTCTGTGCGAAGGTGCTGACTTCGGAACGAACCTGGGTACATGGAAAGATCATCGACTCCAGCATAGGTAAGCCGACGGCCGCTCGCATCCACTTCCGATCTCCAGACGGCAGATACTTCCCACCATATGGTCACACTCACGAAGTTAACGACAACTGGTTTGTCGATAGAGGTGGTTCCGGTTGTCTGGACAGTGTTCCCGGTTTTATAAGTGGAATCACTGCATCATGCTTTAGGCCGCCGCGGGTGTCGGCAGCGCTTTGTTGTAGAACTGGTTCGGGGTCATTCTGCCGAGGCTCGAA